>JAOZNS010000324.1 GCA_029933635.1 Candidatus Zixiibacteriota bacterium
AATCCTCTCCTTCGAAGGTAGCTCAAAAACTGAGAGACCAATCCTCTTAGGGATAGCAAAAAGACAAAATTTAGAGAAAGGAAAATCACAATAAGCGTCCGGCTATGGCCGAACGATCTGGTGAAGAAAAGAAAGACCAAAAGGAGAGCAAAGCTTTTCAAAACTACGGATGCAATGTTCTGAACGATCCTTCCAAACCGTTTTCCTCTGTACTCGTAGCATTCGTTTTTGAAAAATAGAAAAAACGCCCAAATGGGAAGAATGAAAAACAAAAGCTTGAAAGGATCTTCAACATTAAGGGGATCGAGCCAGGATAGGTTAGCCAAACTTTGCCCGATGATTACTGACAGGTAGAAAGAAAGAAAGGTCAACCCCAGGTCGAAAATCAGGTGGAGACGCTTGAAGCCTTCTACGTTCTGCTTCAACATCTTGCCTCCTTTGTTTACAAAAATCCTGGGGACGGACATGATCAGATCACTTTTAACAAGTTTAATATTTCAGTGTTTTAAAAATTGGGACGATGTGCGGGAAGCCATCTTCTTTATTGTTTGCCAAAAATCAAAAGGTTTCCCCACTCAAAGATGGTAACGTCTTTTTGAATAGGGCTCTTATCTTGATCTAATATAGGGGAACGGACAAATCTACATCCTCACGAAATGATAGTTCAAGTTTAAACTGATCTGGTTAAAGTCTTCTTTATTATCCTGTATGTTTTGATAGTTGACGAAATTGAAATAATCCCACTTAAGCTCACAGCTAAGGATGTTGGCATAGTTATATCGGAGGGCGATGCTTAAATTATGCATCTTCTCCACCACCCCGGTGGGAAATTTCTCCTTATACTCTCCTTCAGCTAACATCCAAGGCTCGTTCCAGGGGCTGTCCACACTTCCCTCTCCATTCCTTCTCTGCTGGTAGGTTATCCTTGATTTCAATCCCCGTCTTAACCATAGGGAAAAAGAAGAGCTAACCCTATCGGCATCTGGTCCCAGAGGATTGCCCAGAAGTCTTTTTCGATGAAGATAGCGGTTTCTCTTCTCCTTTTGATTATAGGTCCAATTATTTATCCGGGTATATTCTACATTAAGCTCGGTTCCACGGAGATTGAAGATATCCAGAACAGATAAGCCAGCTAAATAACCCAGTTCATTGGGTTCTTGGTCCTGTTGGGTTTTCTTCTCTATCTGAAGGTCGTCTATCAAAAGCTCTCCATAGAAGAGCATACCCCCCTTAGGTCGCAGGTTAAAGTCGAAGGCAAAAAGGGTATTGTCATCCCTTTTTTCATTAAGCTGGGCCCCATGATACCATAAAAGAGGATTGAGATAATATGCTTCCACCGGACGATTTTCCCCTCCATAAAGGATGGTCTCAGAAAAACCCAACTGAAGCAGAGAGAAAAGGTTTAAACTTATTCTATGTCCAGAAAGATATCGATTTATGTGAATAAGCTCTCCAGAGGAATCTTGGGCGGTGTTGGGAGAGAGGAATGCAAAAAAGGCACTACCTTGAAAGATTCCCCAACCTCCTTGAATCTTGACCATATCCAGAGGAAAGGCTTTCTCCGACAGGATCAGCTCTCCGGTCGATCTTTGTCCCCAGGCGATTTTTTCTCTTCCCAAAAGCAGGTTAAAATAAGGTAAATTAAATGCCAGATAAGCTTGGGCCGCATCCCCGGCAAAACCTCTCCAGATTTTTCCTTGATAGTTGGGATCGTTTGCCAAATTCTCGTCGATCAGATAACGGGTGCAGGCGAAGAAATTGGAGCCAATCCGAGCCTTGACCGAAGGTAAAAAGGTCTCTCGGAAGATCCCTTTTCCTCTGGCTCTGAAACTCGACCCTTCTTGAAAGTCCAATCCCCAAGAAAATCCCTTAGAGGAGGTTTTATCATGCTCAGAGGTCGGCTTAAGTTTTAAGTGATTTATCTCTCCTGCAAATTCATTCTCCAGCTCCTCCAAAAGATAGTCTTCAGGAAAGCAGAGCGAAATTTTGCCCTTTTCGATTTTTTCTCGAAGAGACAGAAGTTTGCAAGCGATCTCTCCCCTGTAATATGGCTTTGTTCCTAAGTGAAGCTCGGTGATCAGACCCCGGGCATAAAGCTCGTTTAAGTATTCGTAAACCCAAAAATAGGTTCTATCTCCTATCGGAACCGTCTCCATCATCCCAGCTTGAACCGGGGTGATTAAGAACAAAAGGGTGATGGCCAAACCGACCACTATCAGGAG
>JAOZNS010000325.1 GCA_029933635.1 Candidatus Zixiibacteriota bacterium
CTCTGGCAGGAATCGCCGATTCTCCCTTTCGACTCATGGCTAAGCGATTTGGTGCCGCTTTGGTTTATACTGAGATGGTATCAGCTGAAGGACTCCTCAGAGAAACTGCCAGCAGTTGGAGACTTATTCGCTTCAAGCCAGAGGAAAGACCCATTGGCCTTCAGCTGTTCGGCTCCGATCCAGAGAGAATGGCTTTAGCCTCTCGATTAGCTAATGAGCTTAAACCGGATTTGATCGATTTGAACTTTGGCTGTCCGGTAAAAAAGGTGGTAAAAAAGGGTGCGGGAGCGGCTTTGCTCAAAGATCTGGTCCACCTTGAAAAGATCATCTCTGCGGTCGTCCAATCCTCCCAGGCTCCGGTAACGATCAAAATCAGGAGCGGTTGGGATCAGAATAATTTGGTTGCCGCGCAGGTAGCCCAAATAGCCGAGGCTTGCGGCGCCTCAGCAATTGCGGTTCATCCTCGCACACAAAAAGACGGATTCTCCAGAAAGGCGGATTGGAACATCATCGCTCAGGTGAAAAGTAAGGTGCACATCCCAGTGATTGGATCAGGTGACGTTTTCTCCCCCCAAGATGCCAAAAAAATGCTTGACCATACAGGTTGTGATGCGGTGATGATTGGGAGGGGGTCTTTAGGAAATCCATGGATATTCTCCCGCGCCAATCACTTTATCCGCCATGGAAAACTTCTGCCGGAGCCATCGCTGAGAGAAAAAATCAAGGTATGTCTGAATCATGCTGAGCTTCTGATAAGAGAGAACGGGGAACATGTGGGTCTGAGAAGGATGAGGAAACATCTGATCTGGTATACCAGAGGGATGCATCGGTCAAAGGAATTGAGACAAAAACTTTTTGGCTTAGAAACGTTGAAGGAAGTAAGACAAGCCCTTGATGAGTACCTCCTACAGAGTGAACAAAAATTTCAAACCTCTTGAAGCGTCAATATCCGCCACCCAAGAGGGACTTTTTTAATATAGTTTAAGATGGGTTGAGTCTCAAGTTTAATTTTTGTATAGGTTTCATGAGTTAAGTAAATTTACACACAAATTGGGGCTGTTGCTTAACTCACAGAATTATCGAATCATTAAATTCCAACGAGCTGAATTTTTCCGCAAGATTCATAGGACATATAATAGTAAAGTTGTTTTAAAGAAAGCAATCCTTTCTCCGTTATCTTGTCCTGGTAATATTTGACCAGCCTCTTGATGTTCTGAACAGTAGAAGTCAGAAGAGCTTGAATAGTTACTTTATCCAGGCCTCTGCAGATAGCTCGCCTTAACCCATGATAGTTTTTAGCTTCGCCGAATATGGTTTCTGGATACGTCTTCCGTTGTTTGATACTCATCTTAGCTTTTTCTCTCTTAAGATGGGCTAAAGCAAAATCTAAAGCATCCTGGCGATCATACCGTATGACCGAGCGACCAGCCTCACCGCCTGCACATTGACTTCTTAACTTACATGCTTTACACTTTCGCTTTTCCGCTTTATACACCGTCCAATGCCAACGGTAACTTCGTCCTTTACGTTTGAGAATCTGATTTGCCGGGCAGATACAAACATCTGCTTTTTGTCATATACAAAATTATCTGTGGAGAATCCTCCAGAGAAGACTCATCCACAGGATTTTCAGAAAATACACGCTCAACATATTCTTTTGGACCATATTGGGGCTTCATTAAATCCTGACGAGAAACCAAACTCTTCAAAGAAGCATTAGCTTTAATGAGGGTAGAATCTACAAATACCTTCTCCCCATCAACTAAACCCGCTTTCACACAAAGACCTAAAACCTTCTGAAAAAATTGCTCAAATACCCCTCTGCCGTAACGAACACGTGCCTTGGAAATAACCGAATGATTCGGGGTGGATTCATCCAGATCGTAACCCAAATACCACATATATGCCATATTCAAAGAGACCTCTTCAGCAAATCTACGCTCAGAGGTGATCCCATAAAAATATCCAATCAACATCATCTTAAATAAAACAACGGGATCAATAGATGGTTGCCCCGTGTAGCTGTAGTAAGGCTTCACCAACTTTCGCACAAAACTTAAATCTACGACCTTAGCCACCTTCCGAAGAAAATGATCTCGGGGCACCCTCTTGTTCAAGGAAAAATTATAGAACATCTTCTCCTGATAAGCTTTTGTTCCCATCATTGTCTCTTCCCTCCTCTAAAGACGACCTTTGATGGGATATTTATATAAAATAC
>JAOZNS010000111.1 GCA_029933635.1 Candidatus Zixiibacteriota bacterium
CAGAACAATGGAAAGACCTCACCTTCTGTGTGCTTCAGAACGATGATGGTTCACTTGCATGGTATTATCCTGGTTTTGATTCCGGGATGGGACTTGCCACCTACATGGACCCAGCTAAATGCCTTGCCGAACCAACCTATCCTTTCAAAATCACCGATGTTCATTTTTTTCTTTATCAACACTCTCCTACAGGTTGGTCCTGGCCGGTCAACATTCAGGTGAACATAAGAGAAGTTACCCAGGGTGACAAGTGTCTGGGTCCGGATGTCTCTTCCGTTTTACGTTCGGAGTTTTTCACCATACCGGTAGACTCATCTTATGATAGTCTTCAAGGACCGATGAACATCACCTTAAACCAGCCGGTTTGCATCAACGAGCCTTTCTTTGTGGAGGTCAAGTATTTGGATCATCCCTCCGAAGGGGACAGCCTTCCCAGCTTGCTGATGGATGAAGAGATGGACTCAACTGATACGTGCGATAACTGGGCGAGATATTTAGATGGAAACTACTATGAGTGGGCTGATTTCTGGGATTCTCTGCCGGGAGAACCCATCATCCGGGTGACTGGATATGCTGGCGCAGCAGACTGTGACTCATTGTGGTATTGGAAGGCAGATAAGCCGGATCAGGAATTTCCTGCACCCAGCGGAATGCCGGATTTCGATCAGTATCAATTTGGGGGAGATTCTGTGGCTCTTTGCGGTCCCACCGCTGTAGCAAATTGTCTGTGGTGGTTTAATGCCGTGCCTCCCGGGACAAATCCTCCTGATCTTATTCGACTTTTGAGCGAATATTTTCATTGTGATGTAAACGATACCGGGACCTATGTGGATTCGATGGAATTAGGTCTGGATCAATATTTCATTGATTATGGATTCGATCTTTATGAACACACCTATTACCAACCAGACTTCCACGAGATGGAAGATTCCCTGGAGAAAAGTCAGGACATAATTTTGCTTTTGGGATTCTATACTGAACAGTATGAACGGGTTGGCGGACATTTTGTGACCATGGCTGGAGTCTGTTCTGAATCTTTGGAAATAGCTTTAAGTGATCCAGCAAGAGATGCGGCTGTGACGGGTTGGCCGGGAAGAGTGCGACCCTCCGAGCATCCTGATCCACCATATGAGGGCACCTTGCACAATAATCCCACATATGTTTCTCAGGACATTTTTATCTCTACGCTGGAATCGCCCACTCCGGGAAATCCTCATTGGGGGCTTCCAGACTATTTGCAGGCTGGTGGTAAAGAGATAATATTCAAGTTCTTGGGTCAGAATTTCCAGCCGGGTCAGGAACATCTAAGAGGGATTTACGTGCCAGGTCAAGCGGTGTTCACCGAGGTGGAGTATGCGGTGATGATCTGTCCCGGCGAGTGGTACTGGAAACCTGATACCACTCATGCTCCCAGTGGTATGCCAGATTTCGACCAGAATCAATTTGGTCTACCAGATTCGCAGGCAATGTGCGCACCCACCGCTGTGGCAAATTGCCTGTGGTGGTTTGATGCTGTGCCTGAAGGCACAACTCCTGACGATTTGATCCGACTTCTCTCTGATTACTTCAAAACTGACCCGGATTCCGGCACCGATGTGGAGTCTATTGAGGAAGGACTGGAGAGATATTTCAATGATTATGGATTTGCCCTAACTGAAACCACCTATTGGGAGCCTGACTTTCATGAAATGGAAGAATCTTTAAAAGTATGTCAGGACATTATCCTTTGCTTAGGATTCTATTGGTATGATGGAGAACAATGGTGGATAGAAGGCGCACATGCTGTCACGATGGCCGGGGTGAACTCTGAGGGCTTAAAAGTGGCCTTCAGTGACCCAGACAGGGATGCAGCGGTAATGAAGACAAGACCTGGCAGAGTGAGACCGCCCGGACACCCTCTGGAATATGGACCTACCCTGCACAACGACACTACCTATGTTTCTCATGATGTTTACGATTGCACCATTAATCCTGAATTCCCCAGCCCGGGCAATCCTTTCTGGGAAATTGATGACTACATCACCTTGGGAATAGAGAAATACTCGGGCAAGAATATCCCGCGGAGATTTAAACGTTATGCTAAGCCAGCTCCGAAGGGTTTTGATGGTGTCTGGCATACAGAGGTGATGGCGGCAATAATGATCTGTCCCAAGCCCAGCGCGGTGGGAGGAGAACAGCAGGGTGCTCTGACTCCAAAAGAGTTTGAACTTTATCAGAACTATCCCAATCCCTTCAACAACGAAACCATCATAAAGTTCAATCTCTCAAAGCCGGCTGAGGTGACGCTTACCATCTACAACATCTTGGGACAGAAGGCGAAGCTGCTTTTGAAAAAATCGCTGGACCCTGGCTTACACACTCTTAGCTGGAATGGTAAGGATGAAAAGGGAAATGAGTTAGCCAGCGGCATATACTTCTATCAACTGAAAGTCCGCCGAATCCATGGAACCGGGGAGGTAACCCAGACTAAACGTCTGTTACTTTTGAAGTAAGTTAGCAGATTAAGCTAATATGGCGGACGAATTGAGTTAAGGAGGTTGGGTGAAAATCCCCAACCTCCTTATGGTTTAATCTACAGATTACAGATGTGACCTCCGGAATCGTTCGGACTTCAAGGATTAAATGTATGTAATAAATGCATGGACAGGTGTTGAAACTCGATGTCAAGTTGTGTGGAGGTTGCGGGGGATGTGTGGCTGTATGTCCGGTGGAGGCTTTAGAACTTTTTCCTTCTGAGCTGAAGATCAAAAATGACCTTTGTAACCTGTGCAGAAATTGTATGATTTTCTGTCCCACCGGTGCGTTGAGCGTAAAAGCTGAGGAAATCGAAGGTTCTTCTCCTTCTTGACTGAAGATATTTGATCCCTGGATGAGTAAGAAATTCGATTGCATAGTGGTGGGAGCGGGTCCTGCTGGATCCATGGCGGCTAAGACCTTAGCCAAGAATAACCTGAAGGTATTGCTTCTGGAAAAACATCCAGAGATAGGAGTGCCTCTTTGTTGTGCTGAAGCCATCAGTTGTTCTGGTCTAAGTAATTTCGTTTCACCTGATCCTGAATGGATCTGCGCACGGATTCACAAGTTGCTTTTGGTCTCCCCGTCAAATGAGAGCCTAAGTTTGCATCATCCCCAAGCTGGTTTTGTTTTAAACAGGAGGATTTTTGACAAAAGATTAGCCGAAAAGGCTTCCTCCCTGGGAGCAAGTGTTAAGCTAAGTTCCTGCGTGGTGGGGCTTTTGAGGAGCAAAAGGGAGGAAGGCTTTTGCGGGGTTAAGGTGCTGGAGGCTGGAGAGGAGAAGGAATATGGAGCTAAGGTGATCATCGGAGCAGATGGGGTGGAGTCATTGGTTGCCCGCTGGGCAGGGATTGACACCACAAGAGGATTGAGACAAATTGATTCATGCGCTCAGTATCTTTTGAGAGGCGTGAAAGTGGAGCCAGACCGAATGGAATTCTATTTGGGAGAATCCCTGGCCCCGGGAGGATACGCTTGGGTTTTTCCAAAAGGAGCCAATACCGCAAATGTAGGATTGGCTGTGACGCCTGATAAAACCTCAAAAAAGGCAAAAGATCTTTTAGATCAGTTTGTGAAGAAAAGATTTTCAGACTTTCAGATAGCTGAACTCACCATGGGTGGGGTGCCCTGTTACCAAAGAAAACAGAGGTTGGTGGAAAAGAATGTGCTTCTGGTAGGAGATGCAGGCAGATTGGTGGATTCCCTCTCCGGCGCTGGAATAGCCAATGCCTTACTTTCCGGGAAAATCGCCGGCGAGGTGGTCAGCCAATTTATAAAACAAAAAAGGCGCTCGTTTTCCTTTCTGAAGGGATATGAGGAGAGATTTCTGAAAGAAAAAGGAAGGGAGTTGAGGTTTTATTCATATTGTCGAGCTGTATTTTTGAAGATGACCGATAAAGATTTTGATGAAGTTACCTGTTTCCTAAAGGGTTATTGGGGCGATCAAACAGTCACCGCAATCCAGCCCATTGATCTGATCAAGACCATCATAAGATCCAATCCCCGGCTGTTACGTCTGCTTAAGTACCTGGTTTGGTGAAAAGATCGCCGGATCAACTTCTAGAGGTCATCAATTCTCCTTTTCAGACTTCTTCTGCACCAGCCTGCACAATCGAGACTTGATGCGGGATGCCTTGTTGGGATGGATGACCCCCTTCCTGGCGGCTTTGTCTAAAAAGGAGATCGCCTCCTTAAGAGAGGCTTGATCTGATGCTGCTTCCGTTCTTTTAATCAGCGTTTTTATCCGAGACTTGATAGCTCTGTTTCTTAAGTTTTCCTTTTCGCTGATTCTGAGCCTTTTTTCTGCTGACTTATGCGTAGGCAATAGTTTCTCCTTGCTTTTAAAGGTTACATCTTTTATTGTTGATTAAATATAGAGTTGAAGCCTTTTCTGTCAAGCTCAAAAAGTCCGATTTGTTTTATTTATCTGTTTAACCTGGAGGTTTATCCTTCGTGAGTGCCCTGCCAATGTAAAACCAAAGGTGGCTGGCTCTCATATCCTGACTTTTTGAGGAAAGAAAGAAGGGATTGAGCTAAAATCTAACTTTCTGAAGATAACGTTGAATTCCGAACAAGAAAGGATTGCCCGATCAACTGGAGTGGTCAGCTCAGCCACGTTTCTTTCTCGCATCTTAGGTTTGGTCCGGGAGCAGGTTTTCGCCTATCTTTTTGGAGCGGGTTTTGCCACCGACGCCTTCATCGCCGCCTTCCGCATACCTAACCTCTTGCGCGGACTGTTCGCTGAAGGCGCTCTCTCCTCTGCCTTCATTCCGGTGTTTACCGATCATCTGACCAATCAAGGGAAAGAGAAGGCGTGGGAGTTAGCCAATTTGGTGTTGAATTTGCTTTTGATCGCCCTGTGTTTGGTGGTAATTTTGGGAATCGTTTTTTCCCCATATATAGTGCAGGTGATCGCCCCTGGATTTGGCAAGGAAGGGGGTAAACAGGACTTGACCACCCTTCTTTCACGGATCATGTTTCCTTTTCTTCTCTTCATTGCTCTTTCTGCCTTAGCCATGGGGATGTTGAATACCTTTAGACACTTTGGTATTCCAGCATTGGCTCCCACCATGTTTAATCTGGGAATGATCGCTGGAGGGCTTTTTCTTTCGCCACTTTTTGATCCGCCCATCATCGGTATGGCTTTGGGTGTGCTTTTGGGAGGAGTGGGGCAGTTGGCTATTCAAATACCCCTTTTGAAAAAGATAGGATTTAAGTATCGCTTCAAGATCAATCTCCATCATCCGGGAGTCAAACGAATCCTTCTTTTGATGGCGCCTGCAACCTTGGGTCTTGCCTCCACCCAGGTGAATATATTTGTTAATACCTTGATCGCATCTTTTCTGCCTCAGGGTAGTGTATCATATTTGAATTATAGTTTCCGATTAATGCAGTTCCCCATTGGCGTGTTTGGGGTGGCGGTGGCGACAGTGACTTTCCCTATCATCTCCGCTTATGCGGCTAAAAAGGAGATGGGAGAGCTTCTTGCCACGTTCACCTCATCTTTGAAATTAGTTTTCTTTTTGACCATTCCCTCCGCCATCTTTTTGGCAGTAGCATCTCAACCGGTAATTTCAGTTTTGTTTCAACACGGAAAATTTACCTTTCTGGATACCGTGGCAACCTCTCAGGCTTTGATCTTTTACTGTATCGGACTTTTTGCCTATTCCTCCGTTCGACTGACCGCCTCCACCTTTTATTCTATGGGAGACACCAGGACTCCGGTTAAGACCAGTGCAGTGGCAGTGGGCGTAAACATCATTTTAAATCTTATTCTAATGGGACCTTTAGGATTTAGAGGACTGGCGCTGGCAGCATCAGTTGCCGCCATGACCAATCTGGGGTTGCTTCTTAAGATTTTGGACAAACGAATTGGACCAATCGATGGAAAAGATATTGGAGGCACGTTTTTCAAGATATTGACTTCAACTGCCTTTATGGGATTAACAGTATGGATTTA
Organism: Candidatus Zixiibacteriota bacterium; assembly: GCA_029933635.1. GTDB lineage: Bacteria > Zixibacteria > MSB-5A5 > MSB-5A5 > SM1-73 > SM23-73-3. The sequence continues at coordinate 5,975 of JAOZNS010000111.1, forward strand.
CCTGAAATACTTTGGGCTGGATTTAGAGACAGCACAGTTACATGCGAAAATCTTGAATCTTTTATTGATTCTTGTTTTAGGATTATTAAGTTATTCTGCCTTTTCTTATTTACTTAAACTACCGGAGCTTGACCGCATCCTTGAACTTTTGAAGATAAAAGGATAAATGTAGGGACCGGGCTTGTCCCTGTCCTAACTTTGAGATGGAGAGCCACACGGATCTGCTCGTCCGGGCAAGGGCTGTCCTTACGGCTGAGAGTATTTAGGAACAGGATAAGGTACCCTGCTCCAACTGGAAAGCCCCTTTTCCAAAAAGGAGCTTTTTGCTAAATAGTAGTTGACTAAAGGTGATTTTTTGTTATGATTTAAACGGAAGTACGGTCTCTATAGTAGTTAAAATAGGGGATGGATTCATATAGGTTCCCTCCCCCTTGATGGGGGAGGGTGAGGGAGAGGGTGAATAAAAGTTGAGTAATAAAATCACCGATATAGCTAAGAATCTCAGAAGGAAGTCCACTAATGCAGAGAGATTATTATGGAGGCATTTACGAGCAAAACAATTAGAAGGACTTAAATTCAGAAGACAACAGCCAGTTGGGAATTATATTGTAAATTTTGTCTGTTTTGAAAAGCGTATAGTAATAGAGGTGGATGGTGGACAGCATGCCATAGAAAAAGACAAGGATAATGAAAGAGATAAAAATGGTTTGAAGGACAAGGTTTTAAAGTTCTGAGGTTCTGGAATAATGAAGTGTTAATGAATATTGAAGGCGTATTGGAAGTGATAAGGGAGAATTGTTTATATCACCCTTCCCTAACCCCCCATCAAGGGAGGGGAAAATTAAAAGGCTACCAACGATTTTTAAATCCGACCGATAAATTTGATTTTCATGGATCTATTCCAAAAAGAGAAAAAAGGGGGAAATGTTAGAAGTACTCCTTTGGCGGATAGGATGAGACCCCAGACTCTGGAGGAGTTTGTGGGCCAGAAGCACATCCTGGGTGAGGGTTCGGTCCTGCGTAGGGCAATCGAAGAAGATAAGATTCAATCACTGATTTTCTGGGGTCCACCTGGAACTGGAAAGACCACTTTAGCTCATATCATCGCAAAAGCCACAGGTGCACATTTCATCTCCTTCTCCGCAGTTCTCTCCGGCATAAAGGAGATAAAGGAGGTTATGGCGGAAGCCACCCGAATGAAAGAATTGTATAATCGAAAGACCATCCTGTTCGTGGATGAGGTCCATCGCTTCAACAAAGCTCAACAGGATGCCTTTCTTCCGCACGTGGAGAAGGGAAACATTATCCTGATCGGCGCTACCACTGAAAATCCTTCATTTGAGGTCATCTCCGCCCTTCTGTCCCGAACCAAAGTTTACACCTTAAATCCCTTGACTGAGGATGAGTTGAAAATCATACTCAAGCGAGCTATTGAGGATAAGAAAAGAGGTTTAGGAGATCTGAACGTAGAGGTGGATGAAGAGGCTTTAGACTATATTGCTCAGATGGCTAATGGAGATGCCCGGGTGGCTTTGTCAACGTTAGAATTTGCATCCCTGACCACGCCTCCCAATAAGGAGAACAAACGAAAAATTTCCTTAAAGATTGCTTGCGAGACCATGCAGAAGAAAGCGCTGGTCTACGATAAGGGAGGAGAGGAGCATTACAACATAATCTCGGCTTTTCACAAGAGCTTAAGAGGGTCTGATCCTGATGCTTCCCTTTATTGGCTGGGAAGGATGCTGGCTGGAGGTGAGGATCCCCTTTATATCGCCCGCCGGATGGTCCGGTTTGCCTCCGAGGATGTGGGGAATGCGGATCCTCTGGCTCTTCAGGTTGCCATCGCAGCCAAGGAGGCTTATCACTTTTTGGGTTCACCTGAAGGCGAGCTATCCTTGGCTCAGGCGGCAGTGTATTTAGCCATAGCTCCTAAGAGCAATGCCATTTACAAAGCATTCAATCTGGTGCAGGAGGACATCCATAAAACTCAAGCATTGCCCGTGCCCTTACATATCCGCAATGCACCTACCCAGTTGATGAGAGATTTGGGATATGGAAAAGACTATAAGTATCCCCACAATTTTCCCGATGGGGTGGTGGATCAATCTTATCTCCCAGAAAATCTAAAGGATCGCAGATATTATCATCCAACGGATTTCGGCTTCGAAAAGGAGATCAAGAAAAGGTTAAAATGGTGGAAGGAGAAGAAAAAGCAAGGTGCAAGTGGCAAGGAAGAAAGAGGAATCTGATTTTTCGTAAGGGCTGTAGATGGTTTCTCACTCCGGTTGCAATCCAGATAAACAATTTTTCCCCTCGCAAAAGGCCACAGGGAACGATTTTTCTCTTTCATGGTTAGATTAAATCTTCCAAGCAGGCGATCCGATGTAGTCTGCTTGAGGTAAACCTTGGTTTGCCTGATTTTGCCTTGACAAAGGGGTCTAATTCAGATATATAATCAACATCTGAAACTGAACGGTTCATCACGCAGGAGAGGTAAATGATAACCGATGGCAACAGCCTTCTCAGACCAGCATATTTAGAGGTTGATCTGGATGCCATAGCTTACAACGTTCGAAACATTAAAAAGAGAATAGGTGAAGGTGTGGAGCTTATGGCAATAGTCAAGGCTGACGGTTATGGTCATGGCGCCTATCCGGTCTCCTGTGTGGCTTTGGAGAATGGGGCCAT
>JAOZNS010000112.1 GCA_029933635.1 Candidatus Zixiibacteriota bacterium
TGGCAAATAAGAATTTTACACAGATTACCGGGGCTGTTGCCGAACTCTATTGGCAGGACTAAATGTCCTCCCCTGTGAATGATAACTCCTTGTCTCCCATAGGGGTGGAATTCCCAGACGGGTCTCCGTTATCCCGCCCCAGAATGAGACTTTGGCAACATCCCCTTACCTGTAATATCTTACCGTGTAATTCAACACCACCTCTTGATCGGGATCTATCTGAATCTTAAACTCGATGGTGTTGGCATCCTTCTTGTTGTATGGGTGAGTGGTCTCTCTTATCTCCCACTCGGTGTAGGGATGAAGATGCTCCACCACCACCACCTCAACTTTCTCCTCCTTATGATTTCGCAATTTGATTTGATATGATTCATCAGTGATGTCGTCTGTGATCTTTTTGAAATCGGTCTTCTGTCTTTCCCCCACGATATCGAAGGCATTGCCCAAAAAGACTCGCACCTTTTCGTCCTTAGGGGTATGATCGATCTTATCCTCGCCCACGAATTCCAAGGCTTTATCCACGTCCTCCTTATATACTCTAATTTTCCCCTGTGGCAGAGGCATTCCCAGTCCCGCACTTTCCGAGTTCTTAAACTCCAGCTCCACCCGCACCTTATCCTGGTATCTGGCTCCATCATAGGTAAAGATCTTTTTCACTTTCACCGGGGTGGAGGAAAAGAGGGAAACCTGCTTGATCTCATTATCCTTGATGGTAGCCGGGCGCAAGAGGGTGTAGAGGTGATATTCGAAAAATGGCTTTTCCTCAAATTGGGGAACGCCAACAGCCTCCGCCGCGTAACCTTTTGCCAGTCGAGGCGGTCTTCTCTCCTCTCTTATCCGATGCACCTCTCCAGCAATCAACTTCACCTTGGCATCCTCATAGGTTGCGCCGGAACGGTTATCGATGGATACCCAGCCAGCCAGCTCCAGGTTTTGATCCCTCTGATCCACCACCGCCACGTATTCGGCATGCCAGTTTATCCCGGTGGTCAAGTAGCTCACCTCCGCCTTTCTTTTTCCGCCAACCTGGCTATCCAGAAGCCATACCAGTGTGGGCTTGGTGATCAGTCCCTCCGGAAGGGTCGGGAAATAGAGGTCCCTTACCTCACCCATTCTTATTATCCGAATGGCTCCATCTGGCTCCTGCAGGGTCACATTTTCGTTGGAGAATGAGAGAAGACGACCTTTGTATGATTTCACCCCTCCCTCGGCTCCTTCGGATTTGGTGAAAAGCTCGATCTCCTTATCCACATATTTTTGCAATATCTTGCTGGAGCTGACCAGATCATACTGGTAGTTCTGCTCCAGAATCTCCACCCGAGCGGAAGGATCGACCAGTTTGAAATGAACCGAGGTGGGGTCTATCTGTGATGCCACATCGGTGAATTTAATCATACTTTTCCCCTTTTGAAATTCCAGCTCCCGCACATCCTTAATCAACCCTAAGTTTTGATTGTAGATGGTAACGGAAACCCCCGCACAAGCGGGCAAGGGGTTGTTTAAAAACCAACCGCCAAAAATAAAAACCAGAACCAGCGATTTGATCATATCTGAGTTTTTCATTTTCCTCTCACCGCCTCTTAAGGTTAAAAGTTTTTGTGCCTTTAAAGTTTTATACAGGTTGGAAAGAATTTTATTCCCCTGAAGATCGTTGCCCAATTTATCTGACATGTTACTCTACTCCTTTACCAGTGGATAACCTTTTAAATTTCCTGGATTTCATGTATTGGATCACACTCTACAGTGAGGAAGGACTTCTTTTTATAATTTTATCCCTTTCATAGCCCATCCCGGAGATTTGAGCGAATCTTCTGAGACAAGGAAGGTCGGTCGGCTCACCAGCCCACGATCCCCTCCAAATTTTTATTGAGCTTCTCCACCATCTTGCGATAATCCTCCTTTTTGGCTTTTTCCTTTTCGATTATCGCTCGGGGCGCCCTTTTGAGGAAATCTTCGTTGGAGAGCTTTTTATTGGTCTTCTCCAGAAGTCGAGTAACTTTGGCGATCTCCTTCTCCAACCTTATCCTTTCCTGTTCCAAATCGATCAAGCCTTCCAGAGGGACAAATATCTCCGCATCCTTTACTACCGCGCTGGCTGAATGATCAGGTTTAGGGAGATCCACCTCGATCCTTAGATTTTCCACCTTGCCCAAGTTTATAATATGATCCTTATTATCATTTAGAATCCTTTTTAGCTTTTGGTCATCCACCCTGATCCAGACATCAGCTTTCTTAGCTGGAGGCACATTCATCTCCGATCTGATGTTGCGGATGGAGGTGACCACCTCTTGGACGCTCTTTAAGGTCTGCTCCAAATCTTGATCGATCAGCTCCTTTTGGACAGAAGGCCAGGCTTGGTTCAACACCGAGGAAGAATCTCCATCCATTCCTTTATATAAATGATGCCAGATCTCTTCGGTTATGAAGGGAGCAAATGGATGGAGCAATCGAAGTATACGATTGAGGACAAAATGTGCTATCTTCTGGGCGGTAGCGTTTTCTTTTTCTCCCTCTGGCAGGTTAAGTCTTGGCTTTATCATCTCCACATACCAGTCACAGAAATCGTGCCAGACAAATTCATACAGTGATTTCACCGCACTGTTAAATCTATAGTTCTCCATAAGTTGGGTGACCTCATCCACAGTGCGGTTCAGCCGACTCAAGATCCACCTATCCTCAAGCCTCCCCTCATCTTCTCTTAGCTGTAAGTCATCTTCAGGAAAGAATCCCTGTGAAAGATGAGACATCACGAATTTGGACACGTTCCAAAGTTTGTTAGCAAAATGCTGACCCACCTTGAAGGTCCTCTTTGCTATAAGGGTGTCCTGTCCTTCAGGAGTAACCAGCATCATGGTTGTCCTCAAGGCATCTGCTCCATACTGATCAATTACCTCCAGAGGATCGATTCCATTTCCTAAAGATTTGCTCATCTTCACTCCATGCTCATCTCGCACGGTCCCGTGAATATACACATCCGAGAAGGGTTCTTTACCCATGAATTCGAATCCTGCCATCACCATGCGGGCCACCCATAGGAAGATGATCTCTGAGGCAGTAAAAAGTGCTTTGGTGGGATAAAATCTCTTCAGCTCCTTTGTCTTTTTGGGCCAGCCAAAGGTGGAAAAGGGCCACAGCCAGGAGGAAAACCAGGTATCCAAAACATCCTCATCCTGCTTTAACTTCTTGCCTTTGCACTTATCACACTCGGAGGGAGGAGATTTAGCCACTATGATTTGATTGCAACTCTGGCAATACCACACCGGAATGCGATGCCCCCACCATAGCTGTCGGGAGATACACCAGTCTCGAATATTTTCCATCCAGTGCATATAGGTTTTGGTCCAGCGTTCCGGAAAAAATCTCACCTTACCGGTCTTCACCGCTTCAATGGCTGGCTGGGCTAAGGGTTTCATCTTCACAAACCACTGCTCGGAAAGATAAGGTTCGATTTCAGTCCCGCAACGATAACACAAAGCCACCGGCACAGAATAAGGCTCTATCTTCTCCAGAAGTTTCCTCTTTTTAAGCTCAGCCACCAGGGCTTGTCGACAAGCATATCTATCCAGCCCAGCGAACTTGCCAGCATTTTCGTTCATGGTTCCGTTGGGATTCATCACGTTGATCTGCTCCAAGTTATGCCTTTGTCCGATCTCGAAATCGTTGGGGTCGTGAGCTGGGGTCACCTTCACCATCCCGGTGCCAAATTCCGGATCCACAAAATCATCAGCCACGATCTTAAGCTCCCGATCTAGGATAGGCAGAATGGCAGATTTGCCCACCAACTTTTTGAACCTTTTATCTTCGGGATTGATCGCCACCGCAGTATCGCCTAACATGGTCTCCGGTCGGGTGGTGGCAACGGTGATGTATTGGTCTGAACCCTTGAGCTTGTATTTTATATACCACAGAGAGCCTTCCTTTTCCTCCCTTTCGGTTTCATCATCAGATAGGGAGGTCTGGCAACGAGGGCACCAGTTGATGATCCGTTTCCCCCGGTAAATCAACCCTTTGTTATAAAGGTGCACAAACACCTCCAAAACCGCCTGGGAGAGTCCTTCATCCAAGGTGAATCTGGTTCGATCCCAATCGCAAGAGCAACCAATTTTTTTGAGCTGATTGAGGATGGCATCTCCGTTCTTTTTCTTCCATTCCCAGGCAAGCTGGACAAACTTTTCTCGTCCCAGCTTCTCTTTGGATTTCCCTTCCTTGGCTAATTTCTTCTCCAGCACCACCTGGGTGGCGATTCCCGCATGATCTGTCCCGGGAAGCCATTCGGTCTCATATCCCTGCATCCTTTTCCATCTTATCAGAATATCCTGGAGGGTATTGTTGAGGGCATGCCCCAGGTGAAGCACATCGGTAACGTTGGGCGGTGGAATCACCACGCTGAAGGTTTTTTTCTTCGTATCCACATCCGCGTGGAAAAGTCGCTTTTCAAGCCAGAACCGATACCACTTATCTTCAGTCAATTTGGGATCGTAATGTTTGGGCAGATCGTTTGTCCTCATCAGCCTTTCTCCTCCGATTTCGATCTACGATAATAATAAAACCCTGAAGTCATGTCAAGTTAAATGGAATTGGAAAAAACTAACCTGTCAGGGATTATATTATGATTATATTGGGCTTAGTCTTTCAATGTTTGCCCTTATTTCAAGATTATCGACAGTTTTGGGGGAAAGGAGAAGAATTATTAGGGTGTATGTGTAGTGGCAAAGCTTGCTTTGCATTAAATATTCTCTTGACCACTATTAAATACAAAAAGAAATGGACTTTGATTATGAAGAGTTGAGTGGAAGGGTCGATCGAGCAGGAAAGCCTCGCAAGAAAAACTTTCGCCAGCGAGGTGAAATAATTCGGGCGGGGGGATTTAACTCCCCGCCCGAACAAAAAGGTTACTTCACAAAAATAGAAATACCTGCTCTAAATCCGAAATCATCAGCGTCAGCATCCTTTACTCCTCCGGCATTGGAGACACGCTGATAAAAAAGCCCACCCCTGAAGACGGCATCATTGGTAAAGAAAAATTTTATTCCTCCGCCTACATCTGGAAGGATCATTGTCATCTCATCAGCTTCTCCCACGTCCCCGGAATGGCTGACAAAGCCCAGACCCCCGAATATAAATGGAACAAGTCCGCCTCCTGCTCCCCCCTCGAAATGATAAACCACGTTGAAGGTTGCGCCAAGATCGGTCCATGAATAATCTTCACCACCTTCATAGCTCTGGCTTGAATGAGAGACCAAAAGCTTTGGCTCGATTGCCAGACCGGGGATCACAAAGTAACCAATTCGGGGCCAAAACCCTATGTTGGTCATGGAAAAGTGCTCATAAGAAGTGTGAGTAAAAGAGACGTCTCCTCCTATCTCCACTCTTCCTTGAGCGGTCTTGTCTCCAGCCGAGAAAGCAAAATTTAAAGGAACAAATGAGACCAGCAACAGAATTATGAGTATAAAAGATACCCTTTTCATTTTTTCAACCTCATTTGAAAGAATTTCAGTCTACCTTTCCTTTACTTTAAGCTCGGGCTGGGGGCCCCCCAGCCCGATCACTATACCTTGTTCAAGCAGACAGAGTAGTTCTAGATTACTCGGTGCCGGTGAAAAGATAGTAGGTCACTCCAGCGCCAAAGGTCAAAAATCCATGAGGTCCAAAGTCGGAGCCAAACTTGTCTTCGTCTTTGGTCATCGCCATATGGTAGTTAGCCCGTCCAAACACCGCAATCTTTTCGGTGGCGAAATACTCCACTCCACCACCAAAGTTGAATCCAAAGCTTGAACCCTTAAGCTCCTCGCCTGATTGATAATCTCCAGTCAACACCTCTTCAGTAAAGATCTTATCCGTTCTTTCATTTCGAGAAAAATACCACATATACATGCCCGCACCCGCGGTGACGAACGGATTGAGCTTGTTGTCCTCCGCCTTCATCATGGGTCCAAAGTTGAAGGTGCCATTCAGGGCCACATAGGGAATATTGAAAGCTGGAGTGATATCCTCATAGCCTGCTGGCTTTTTTTCATCCTTCAAAGGCATGTATCCATAACCTCCATTGATCCCCACGGCCACTTTATCTATCACCACATATTTAATCTCCACCGCTGGAAATCCATAGAAGCCCACCATGTCTGAGAGGTTGTTATCGGAGTTAAAACTTCCATTCAACGGCATTATCCCCCCACCCCAGACGCCGAAGCCGATGTGTTTGGACATGTCCATACCATATGCGCCACCAGTGGCTAAAATTGACGCCAGAAGAATAACACATAATTTTTTCATCTGTTTTCCCCTCCTCTTATTCTTGAAAGGTTAGGTTAAAAAAATCCACCTTGTTTCTGTTATGCTTCTCTTTTCTCACCTCCTTTCTCATAGCTAAGCTTTTAACAGGTTGGATAACGACTTTAACCCTTCTTCTCCTTTTTCTTGAAATTTTGACCAAGTATAAAGTAAATCATCTGGGTTGTCAACTATTTTTTTGGTTTTTTTGTAACTCGATGAAAACTAAGTTATGAGTATTATCAAGGTAAAAAAACGGGATGATAGATGCCAAGGGTGTTGATAAAATAACTACCAAAGTTTTTCATATTTTTTTTGAAAGCTTTTTGTCTTATTGATTTTCCGGTTGCGTAGCCGATCCTTTACACTTCATCTCCCGCCAAAGGCTGGATGTCGAAGGAAAGTCGCTTAGATTCGAGGAAAGACTCAATATCGAAGAATGGCTCGGCTCTCAAGCTATGGCTTTGTCAGAGATGAATCCTTCTGGATGAACTCGGAGGCTTCCGAAGTATTTATTAGGAATTGCATCCATATCTATGTGATATAAGCTCAACATCTCTGATCAAATTAAGGGGAGAGAGAGCTCTAGTTGACTGTAACATAAATTTAGGATACTGTAGTGGCTCAATTTATTGAGTCGCTACTATGCCTGATAAATCAGGCAACTACAATAGTGAATAAATTCATGTTACAGAGCTCTAGCCTCTAACTTAGGTTAGGTGCTAGATTTTTTATCATCTCCCGAAGAAGGAGCCTCCTTTCATTTAAGTACTTCGTCAAATAAATTCAGGACCCTTTCAGCTGATTTTTGCCAGCTGAATAATTTTGTTCTTTCAAAACCCTTCTGAATCATTATATCTCTTAGTTGTTCATCTGTAAGCACCTTGTATATCCCTTCAGCAATGCTCTCTATGCTGTAGGGGTCAATATAGTATGCCGCTTCTCCACAGACCTCAGGTAAAGAAGCAACATTTGACGTAACTACGGGGCAACCACAAGCCATGGCTTCTAAAGGTGGCAGGCCAAAACCTTCATACAGTGAAGGGAAAATAAAAGCCTCTGCCTCAGAATAAAGATGGGGCAAATCCTCACCTGATATATAGCCCAGAAAAATAACCTTGTCCTTTAATGAAAGCTCATCTGTCTTTTTCTTCAGCCAAGGATAGTATCGAGGATCTCTCTTTCCACCAATAACAAGCCTGAAGTCTTTTAGATTCAACCTAGCAAAGGCCTCCAAGGTTCTTTCCAGGTTCTTGTATGGTCTCATGTCTCCGACATAAAGCAGATATTTTTTCAACCCCCACCGTTTTTGTACTACCTCCTTTGCCCTTGGATAAAACCTCTCCTGGTTGTATCCCGGATAAATCACCTCCATAGATTTATCCTTGATCCCGTAGAAGTTAACGACATCCCTTTTGGTGTTCTCAGAAACGCAGACGACCGCCTCTGCATTTTTTAAAAGAATTGGTAGATCATAATAAAAATGGTACTTCATCTTTGGATGCAGATGGGGATACTTTGCGGGTATGATATCAAGAATGGTTATAATTTGTTTTCGTCTTAGAAAGGGGTTCAAGATACCCTCAGGGACAGTAGAGTACAACAAGGATGTATTTTGCCTCCATAATTTAATGGGCAGTATGGTTTGCTGCCAGAGAAGTCTGGCAAGATGCCCCCTGAAACCCAAAGCGGGTGAAGTACGAGCACTCACCAGAGTTACCTTGTCAGGATATAATCTTTTTAACTGGTTAGAACTCGCATATACGACAAAATCATATTCTGCCTTCAGCAATTCTGTGAGCAGTTCGTATGTATAAACACCAAGTCCAGTGGGATTTTCCCCTATCGAAGTTCCATTGATAGCGATTTTCTTATTACCTCTCATATTTTTCAACCTCTATTGCTTCGGTGGATATCGCCACTTTTCAAACAAGGGAATTACAAAGCAGATTGACCAATATTCCCCTCACTACCCCAGCCCGGGCTAATGGCCTCCAGGTTCATCGATGAGAATAGAAGAATTTGATCAACCAGGTAAATATTGGCTGAATCATCCTGCCCCATGCTTCGGGCATTCGGCAAAGGGCCGCCTCCACCAACTCTATATCCTCAGAAGTTAAGCTTCTGGTAAACAACAAGCCTAATATCGACAGGGGCAAGGAGATAATCAAGGAAAAAGCCAATCCTACCGATCCCTTTATGCTTTCTGCTAAGAAAAATGCCACGCACCCCATCAAGCCGGAGGCTAAGAATATGCGAAGAATGAAGGTGAAAGGAAACTGCTGTTTCATGAACTTTTTGTATGCGTAGGTAATCATGATCACTCCACTCAGGGTTTGACTAAAGGCGGTGGCAAAGGCTGCCG
>JAOZNS010000113.1:0-3742 GCA_029933635.1 Candidatus Zixiibacteriota bacterium
TCATCGAGTTGATCGAGAGCGGAGCCATCCAGTATGGCATGCAGTCTTTTGACCAGTCCATCATGCATCTTTATAAACGGGGGATGATCTCCTACGAGGAGGCGTTGGCCCAAGCCACCAACCCGGACGATTTTGAGCTCAGGGTCAAAGGAATCACCGGGGCTTCCGATAGAGGATGGCACGAGTTTGAAAAGACCGTTGGAGGGGAGGAAGGATAGAAAGATCTTAGCCCAGTTTGCTTTGTCAAAATTTTAGGAGCCAAGGCTCTGACTGGAAGAATTAGTTGGGAGGTTTTTTGTTTAAGAAGATCCTAATTGCCAACCGTGGGGAGATCGCCTTACGCATAATTCGAGCCTGCAAGGAGCTTGGAATAGCTACAGTGGCGATCTTCTCTGAGGCAGATATCAGCTCGCTTCACGTCCGCTTTGCAGATGAGGATGTCTGCATAGGTCCTGCCAAATCTCAGGAAAGCTACTTAGACCCCAAGAGGATAATCAGCGCCGCGGAGGTTACCAACGCCGATGCTATTCATCCGGGATATGGATTTTTGGCTGAAAACTCAGATTTTGCTGAAATATGTGAATCCTGCGATATAAAGTTCATTGGTCCCTCGTCTGAGACCATCCATTTGATGGGAGATAAAGCCCGAGCCAAAGAGACCATGAGAAAGGCTGGTGTTCCCGTGATACCGGGAAGCGAGGGGACGGTGGGATCAGAAGAATCTGCATTGGAACTGGCTTACCTGATCGGATTTCCGGTGATCATCAAGGCTTCGTTTGGAGGTGGAGGCAAGGGGATGAGGATAGCCACAAATGAGGAGGAGCTGAGGAAGGGATTCCAGATGGCAAGGTTGGAGGCAGAGGCTGCCTTCGGAAGCCCAGAGGTTTATATCGAAAAGTACATTCCTCATCCTCGCCATATAGAAATTCAAATTCTGGGAGACAGATTTGGAAACCTGATTCATTTGGGAGAAAGGGATTGCTCCCTGCAGAGACGCCACCAGAAACTTTTAGAGGAGTCTCCCTCCCCGATGGTTGATGAGAAGCTCAGAAAGAAAATGGGAGAGGCGGCAGTAAAAGGCGCTAAAAGTGTAAATTATGAAAGTGCCGGAACGGTGGAGTTCCTTTTGGATGAGGATAAAAATTTTTACTTCATGGAGATGAACACTCGCATCCAGGTGGAACACCCGGTCACCGAGGAGGTCACGGATGTGGATCTGATCAAAGAGCAGATCCGACTCTCTTATGGAGAGAGGTTGGGAATCTCTCAAGACGACATACGTTTCAGAGGTCACGCCATCGAGTGCAGAATTAATGCCGAGGATCCGCAGAAGGACTTTCTTCCTGCTCCAGGAAGAATCGAAAGCTTCCATGTTCCTGGAGGTCATGGAATAAGGGTGGATACCCATGCTTACGCCAAGTATGTGATCCCCCCCTATTACGACTCGATGATAGCTAAACTGATCGCCCACGGAAAAAACAGGGAGGAGGCGATTTTGAAGGCCAGAAGAGCCTTGGATGAGTTCATCATCGAAGGGGTTCCCACCACCATTGATTTTCATAAAAAAATTCTAACGGACAAAAGATTTATAAGCGGGCAGTTTAGCACCTCTTTGATTGAAGAGATACTCAATAAAAGGGTGGAGGAGGTGGCGCCGAGATAAGTCAATTTGCTTGAGTTTAAAAGATTCACTTAATTCTATAGAAAGGAGGAGACGTGGAGGCAAGCGTGCAGATCAGAGATGATCTTAAATATACTAAAGAGCATGAGTGGGTGAAACTGGATGGCGAAATAGCCACGGTGGGAATCACCGATTATGCCCAAAGAGAGTTGGGGGATGTGGTATTCGTGGAGTTGCCTCAGGTGGGAAGCCTGGTGGAGCAGATGAAACCCTTTGGAGTGATCGAGGCGGTGAAAGCGGTTTCCGATCTTTTCTCTCCGGTCACCGGGGAGGTGACGGAGGTGAATACCAAATTGGAGTCACAGTCTAATCTGATTAACTCCGACCCTTATGGAGAAGGATGGATCATCAAAGTCAAGGTAAAAGATCCAAAGGAGCTGGATGGTCTCCTCTCGCCTGCAGATTATCGGAAATTGGTGGGAGTTTGAAAAAACTCCCATATCATTGGTTAGCATTCAAATACAGTCTGCAAATAGTCTTTTCCATAGAAACCTAATTAATCAATGCTATGAATTACGTTCCCAATACTGACCAAGATCGGAGAAAGATGCTTCAGAAGATTGGTGTGAGCGATTTCTCTGAATTGATTGAGGTTATCCCTGAAGCGATCCGTCTTAAAGGAAAGTTAAAACTTCCACCCCCTCTATCCGAACTTGAGCTGACAAAGCTTTTGAACCAGATGGCAAACCGAAACAAAGATACAAGCCAGATGATTTGCTTTGTTGGGGGTGGAGCTTATGATCATTTCATCCCGGCCATAGTGGATCACATAATCGCTCGGTCCGAATACTATACTGCCTATACCCCATATCAGGCTGAAGTAAGTCAAGGAACCCTTCAGACCATCTATGAGTTTCAGTCCATGATCTGCGAATTGACCGGGATGGATGTGGCCAATGCCTCCATGTATGATGGCGCCACCGCCACAGCGGAGGCGGCTTTGTTGGCGCATGCTTATACCAGAAGAGATGAAATCCTGGTGGCAGGTTCCTTAAATCCTAACTATAAGGAGGTGTTAAACACCTATTGTGGATCTATCAAAATAAAAATAAAGGATCTTCCTTTGGTGGAAGGTGTGGTGGATATAGAACAAGTAAAAGAGAAACTTTCTGAAAGGGTTGCCGGGGTAATCGTTCAGACGCCTAATTTCTTCGGGCTGTTAGAAAATGTTTCTCAGATGGAATCATTGGTCCATTCGGTGGGAGCGCTTCTGATTTTGGTTTGTGATCCCATCTCCTTGGGAATTTTAAAAACTCCCGGAGAGTATAATGCTGATGTCGCGGTGGGAGAAGGACAGGCTTTGGGCAATAACCTGTATCTGGGTGGACCATATTTTGGATATTTTGCGGCTAAACAACATCTGGTCAGAAGGATGCCTGGAAGAATTGTGGCAACCACCACTGATGCGCAGGGCAAAAGAGGATTTGTTCTCACCCTTCAAACCAGGGAACAGCATATCCGACGGGAGAAAGCCACCTCCAATATCTGCACCAACGAGGCCTTGTGTGCACTTGCCGCCTGTGTGTATCTTTCCATTATGGGGAAATCTGGAATAAGAAAGGTGGCCGAGCTATGTTTGCAAAAAAGCCACTATGCGGCAAAGCAGATCACCGAAATCGATGGTTTCAGGAAAAAATATGGTGCTCCCTTTTTTAAAGAGTTTGTGATAGAAACTCCCATGCCTCCGAGGAGGATCATCGATTCCCTTCTGAAAAGAAACATTTTTGCCGGCGTGGATTTAAGCCTTCAGGACCAAAAATTGAAAAATCAGCTTCTGATCTGTGTGACTGAAAAGAGAACTAAGGAGGAGATCGACTTGTTGATAGAAGAATTAGGAAAATTGTCTTAAGGTGAGAGTTTTGAATGTATCCTCAGCCAGACATTTTAAAAAAATTATAATAGGAAGTATCAGATCTGAAAATCAGCCAATCATGCTCTCAAAGGAATTTTAAGGAGGTTCATGCCCTTCTGCCCTTTATGCAAAGCAGAATATAGCGCAGGCACAAAGAGATGTCCAGATTGTGAATGCGATCTGGTGGAGGAGCTTCAAGAGGGGGAAGA
>JAOZNS010000113.1:3752-8585 GCA_029933635.1 Candidatus Zixiibacteriota bacterium
AGAATTAGAGGGACTGGAAGAGGAGGTGCCTGAGGGGTTGGTTCTTTTGTATACCACCAGGAATAAAGTCTACGCCGAATTTCTTAAAGAGACTTTGGAAAACAGCAACATCCCTTGTTATATGAGATCCTCCGGGAGCTTCTTTGAGGAGGGACTGGGATATGTGGTTAAGAAAAAAACAGGATACAGAATCTATGTGCCCGCGGATAAATATGAGGAGAGTTTAGCTATAAAGGAACAGACTGTGAGAGACCTTTGATCGCCGGTTAATAACCATAACCTAAAACTGGAGGTGGAGATGAAATATGTGGTTTGGGGGACAGTGGCTTTATTTCTGGGAATCTTAACCTTATGGTCCTGTGCCAAGGAAAAGGCGCCACATCAGATAAGCTGGGCCTCTTCGCTTGAGGACGCCTTCCAAACAGCTTCAGAGAAGGCTCAGCCGGTTCTCGCTGAGTTTTGGTCTGAGGAGTGTAAGTGGTGTAAAAGGCTGGAGGATTCGACCTTCGCTCATCAGAGTGTGATCGATTTGTCCAAAAATATGGTTTTCGTTAGAGCGGAGGCGAAAAAGGACACCATAACCAGAGAGAAATACAGAATTGCTGGCTTCCCCACGGTTATACTTATGAACAGCCAAGGAGAGGAGATAGATCGGATATATGGCTATCTGCCGCCAGGGAAATTTGTGGCGACCATCAAGGATTACTTACAGGGCAAAAACACCTTGGATGATCTTAAAAACAGGTTTGAAGCCAATCCAAAAGATGCAGAGCTGGCTTTTCAATTGGCAGAAAAATATGAGGGTCGTCAGATGTATGACCAAGCCCACTCGTATTACACCAAGGTGGTGGATCTGGATCCAGAGAACAAAACTGGCAATTCGGATGATGCGCTTTTTAGCTTAGCCTGGCTGGAGATAAGAAAGAAGGAGTATTCAAAGGCGGTGGATGCTTTCAAGTATTTTCTGCAGAAGTTCCCAAAAAGCAAGATGGCAGCCGATGCCGAGGCATATATCCCTTATTGCTATGCCAAAGCAGGGGATACCACCAAAGCATTGGAGCTTTATGAAAAGTTCTTAGCCCGGCACCCAAACTCGCCAGACACGGGTTGGGTCAAGGATAAGATAAAACAGCTCAAAGGAGCCAAAGATTAGATTGATAAACCAGACGTAAGAATTGAGTCATTCAACAAAGCAAAAGCTGGGCTGAAAAATATCTGATTAAAGTTCCGTCTTTGGTAAAAGATTGGTCCGGCTAAGCCTTCATATTCCCCGTGCTTTAAGAAACAGGTTCTGCTCTTTATAAAATATAAAACACTAAAGGTGGATTAATTCCGTCGTCTTTAAACCGTGGGAGCTTCAAGGATGAGTGAGAAATTGATTTTTGAACTGTCTTCTGAAGGAAGGATGGGCTTTTCTCTTCCTCCGGTTGATGTTCCCGAGATGAAAAAGGAAGAGCTAATTCCTCAAGATTTTTTGAGAAAAGAGCCGCCAGCGTTACCTGAGGTAAGTGAGGTGGACGTTGCCCGGCATTTTATCAGGCTTTCTCTCTTTAACCATCATGTGGATAAAGGATTTTATCCCTTGGGTTCCTGCACCATGAAATACAATCCTAAGATAAATGAAACCCTGTCCCGGCTTTCTGGGTTTTTAAACCTCCACCCCCTTCAACCGGAAGATACCATTCAAGGGGCACTCAAGCTGATGTTTGAGCTGGGGGAGTACTTAAAAGAGATCTCCGGTATGGATGAAATCACCTTACAGCCGGCCGCCGGGGCCCACGGGGAGCTGACCGGCCTTTTGATGATCAATGCATATCATAGAAGAAACAAACAATTACGATCCCAGATTATAATACCTGATTCAGCTCATGGCACCAATCCCGCCTCCGTGGTTACCGCGGGTTTTTCTGCTGTTCAGATCAAATCTAATGAAAGGGGCTTGGTCGATTTGGAGGAATTGAAAAAGGCGATGAATGAAGACGTTGCCGCCTTGATGCTTACCAACCCGAATACCTTGGGTCTGTTTGAAGCGCAGATTTTGGAAATCTCCAAGGTGGTGCATGATTCTGGAGGATTACTTTATATGGATGGTGCTAACTTAAACGCTATGATGGGAATAGCAAGACCAGGTGATATGGGATTTGATGTGGTGCATTTCAATCTGCACAAGACTTTTTCCACTCCCCATGGTGGGGGAGGTCCTGGCTCCGGACCTGTAGGGGTAAAGGAAAGTTTAGCTCCTTTCCTTCCAGTGCCTTTGGTGGTAAAAAGGGAAAACAAAAAAAGGCTGGAAGAATATCATTTTGACTATAAAAGACCTTTCTCCATAGGAAGAATACATGGCTTTTATGGAAACTTTGGAGTTATGGTCAAAGCTTATGCCTATATTCGCCAGAATGGAGCAGAAGGACTGAGAAAAGTTAGTGAAAACGCTATAATTAACGCAAATTATTTAAAGGAAAACTTAAAGCATCATTATCACCTTCCCTATGAAGGACCCTGTCAGCATGAGTTTGTTCTTTCCGGGATAAATCAAAAGGCGAAGGGGGTGCAGACTCTTGACGTTGCCAAAAGGCTTTTAGATTTCGGAGTGCATGCTCCTACGGTTTACTTTCCTTTGATAGTTCCTGAGGCTTTAATGATCGAACCCACGGAGACCGAAAGTAAGGAGAGCTTAGACGAGTTCATTGATGCTATGATCAAGATCGCCCAAGAGGTGGAAGAAAATCCAGAGGTGGTCAAATCAGCTCCGCATGATACGCCAGTTTCCCGATTGGATGAGGCTAAGGCTGCTCGAGAACTGAACGTGAGATGGAAGGAATAGCAAAGATATTTGAAAAGGGTTAGTTGAATATAGAATGTACCCATGGTGTTAAAAATTTCTATGCTCACACGGATACGTCCGTGCACTGAAAACCTTCTTATTTGACCTTCTTCTATTTTCCCTGGCTGATTTTATTCGAATTTGGATCCGGGGAAGATATTTGTTTGATTGTAATCTGAGTATCCTAACTTAGGTTTCTTTCGTTTATGCTGTTAACCACCACAGTAGGAAGTTTTCCCAAGCCGACTTATCTGGTCAAAGCCAGAAACGAATTCGCATCAGGAAAACTCTCACAAGAAGAATTAACTCATCTGGAAAAAAAAGCGACTGAGGAATGCATCCGTCTTCAGGAAAGAATCGGACTGGACATCTTGGTTCATGGGGAGATGGAACGTGGGGATATGGTCACCTACTTCGCAGAGAGAATGAAAGGGTTCGGGATAAGTGGCTTGGTTAGATCATATGGAAATCGATATTATCGAAAACCGGTGGTCAAAGATGAAGTGAAAAGAGAAAATCCCATTACTGTGGAAATGTTTAAATTTGCCCAAAGCTTAACTAAAAGGCCGATTAAAGGTATGTTGACCGGACCTTACACCATATGTGATTGGTCATTCAACGAGTATTATCCCGATCGTAGAGAGCTGATTTTGGCATTAGCAGAACAGATACACAAGGAGGTGATAGATTTAGAAAAAACAGGAGCCAAATATATTCAGATCGATGAGCCCGCCATCTCCACCCGCCCAGATGAGATAAAGCTGGCCATCGAAGCGATGGAGATCGTAACCTCCGGGGTGAAAGCAAAAACCATCTCTCATATTTGTTACGGTGACTTTAAGTCCATCTATCCCCAGATTTTGGATCTGGCGGTGGATCAACTGGATCTGGAATTTGCCAACAGTGGCTTTGCCAATTTAAGGATATTTAAGCATCCCCCATTTACCAAAGAGATAGCGGTTGGAGTTATCGATGTGCATAGCCATATCATTGAGAGAAAAGAAGAGGTAAAGGAGAATATTAAAAAAGCTTTAGAAGTTTTCCCCATTGAAAAAGTCTATATTGACCCAGACTGTGGTCTTAAAACCAGAACGCTTAAGGAGGTGGAGGGAAAATTGAAGGTAATGGTCTCCGCCGTAAAGGAGGTAAAAGAGGAATTGGGAATTAAGTAAATTTTTGCCTGTGTTTTAAAAGCACATCTAATTAAATGGATTGAACGAACAGGTTTTTAGAAGGTTGCCGGGACGGTGGAAAAGTTTTAAATTTTATTCCATACTTTTGGGAATGAAGAGGTTTGCAGAGAAAGGAGAACCATATGCTTGTTTCTTTCAGCATCTTTCCCCTTGATAAAGGGGAATCGGTGAGCAAATATGTGGCCAAAGCGATCGATATCGTGGACAGAAGTGGACTGCCCTATCGCACCTCTGCCATGAGCACGGTGATAGAGGGAAGCTGGGATCGTGTTTTTAAGATCATCAAAAGGTGCCATGACGTGATGGCTAAGGAATGCAATCGGATCTATCTGGTGATAACCGTGGATGACCGCAAGAGGGCGAAAAATAGATTGGCGGGAAAGGTGAATCGCATCGAGCAAGTTCTAAAAAGGAAGATCAACCGATGACCGACTTCGTCTTAGTCCTCATGATTGCCTCATCCGAAAAGGAGGCAGAAAAAATCGCCTCTTCTCTGGTGAAGGAAAGATTGGCCGCCTGTGTGAATGTGATTGGAAATATGAGGTCAAGTTTCAGATGGAAGGGGCAGATCTCTTCGGAGCAAGAGGTGCTTATCTTAGCCAAGACCAAAGATAGACTTTTTGAGAAATTGAAAAGAAGGGTCTTAGAGCTTCATGGCTATCAGGTGCCAGAGATCTTGGCTGTGCCGATCTTAGCGGGATTTGAAAAATACCTGGACTGGATAGAGAGAGAAACTCTGTAATTTCTGAACTTAAAGCTTTTTCTCTAACCTTCAATTAACAAGTAGTTGGGATATCCAATGGAGGATAAGTTTGA
>JAOZNS010000114.1 GCA_029933635.1 Candidatus Zixiibacteriota bacterium
TTAAACTACCTTCCCCTCATTGTCAAGGACGAGGAGGTCATTTGACCTTATTTCAGCAGGACCATCTTGTGCACCGAGGTAAAGCCACCACCAGTTAGCCTGTAGAAATAGATACCAGAGGCTATATCCCGTGCATCCCACTTCACTTGCCTATAGCCAGGAGCCTGTTTCTCATCCACCAGAGTGGCCACCTTCTCCCCCACGATGTTGTAAACCTCCAAGGTTATAGGTATTAAGTAAGAGGTGTTAGAGACCCCTTTCCCCTTAGACCTCTCACCTGTAGCCTGAGGAATTGCATACCGAATAAGCGTGGTAGAGTTGAACGGATTAGGATAGTTCTGCTCCAAGGCAAACTGGGTGGGCAACCTACCCCCACCTGCCTTCACTACCCACTCCAGGCTCAAAGGCTGCACCCGGGCTCCATATACCTCCGCCCTCTGCCACCTCAACCCCAGATCACCCCTCTTCTCCAACTCAAATACTACCTCACCTACCCGATGAGTCCCAGGCTCCAGCAGCTTAGCCATCTCTATGTCCGGCACAGCCCCTATCCGCACTACTCCTGCCTCCCGAGTATCCACTGCCCAGAAGTCATAGCCTTCTCCACCCTCTACCCGCTCATACCGCAGAGTCCCAGTATCATACCCCAACGAGATGTCCAATCCACATACCGGCTCAGTCACTGTCAGCTCCACAGGTATCCGCACCAACCCATCAGCTACCATAGGCTCCCCAGCCACTAACTTATTCTCCGCACCAGCTAGGCTCTCCGCTGGCTTGTAGGCTAAGCCCTTACCACCCACGCAGAAGGCATGGATCCCACAATACAGACCATCTTCTGTGGGATCGGACCCACAGTCCGGATAAGGTGGTTGAGGGGGAACTGAACCAGGAACACCAAAGATGGATTGAAGGGCCATTAAAGGATCATTGGTAAAGATGTTACCGTTATCATCATAATCAGCGGCATCATCACAGGAAGGGGGAGTTGCACCAGGAACTCCAAAGATGAACTGTAGCTCCATCAAAGGGTCATTGGTCAAAACCTGTCCATCTCCATCATAATCCCCCCGAATGAAAGGAACGTCTACCTCTAAGCTAATAGGTACCAGAAGCTTGTAAAGAGGAACCTCTCCGGGACCAAAATCACTGGCAGAGACGGCAAGTGTGCCCGCATAGACCCCACCAAGTAGTGCAGAAGTATTCACCAAAACCGCCACCCCGGATACCTCATTCGAACTCAAGGTATCCACCTGGGGAGAGACAAATAACCAAGGTTGAGGTGAAGCAACACCAAAGATGAAGGCCGAATCCCCAACATTGGAAACATGAAGGCTATCCTCAGCAGCACTATCAGGTGGCAGTACGAAATGAAACGAACCCTTGTCCAAGACAATTCCATCCGAACCCCTAACAACAGGCACCATCCAAGCTGCTTTCCTGGATTCGATACCACACTCCCCATATTTTATCCTGAACCAACCCTTGGTGCTATCCGGATAGGGACCATATTCCCCCCAGTTGGGTCCCCAACTGTTCTTGCAAATCCAGCATGAATCTGTATCACTATAGCCTACTATGGCAATGGCATGCCTGCCCGCATAATCGCCTGAAACGTGTTGATAAACACCACCGTGGTAATAGAAGAAGTCTTCATAGACATAGAAGTGGCCCTCTATCGGCCCATAATTATAGAGAGCCGATTTTGTGCTGGAGATGGTCCCATCTGTCCACCCCCAGTTGCTTATCTTCCGAGCCATCTCTTGCCAATCTGCGCACGTTTCGCTGCAATTATCATCCCTCTGGGCGTAGGGGAGGCAGTCCTCCCTAGGCACTCCATAATTGAGAAAATAGTTCATCGCCGTGGAGATGGACATCCCTGTATCACAATCCCCTCCAGCACAGGAGAAAAGGTGTTGCTCGGAAAGGTCGGGCATAATCCAGTAATTACGAGCATATATTTTGATATTCCCCTCCAGGGCAGCACAAGCCCCAAAAGCAGTGCATGAACCGCAATATTTTTGATCCTTTACCGGTGTCAACCAGAAGTGGCCATCCTTGTTTCTCCAATCCAACTCAGTAGGAAGATCTTTGACTCTTCCAATCTGAACTCCAGGCGCCCCTGAAAACTCATCGGCCAGATTATCGCCAAGCAACCTCCTCCTCTCTTCTGGAGATAGTTTAGAAATCCATGTCTCCGCCGCTTCCCACTTTGCCCCTTTCTTCCTTATGGCTCTCTTTATCTCCTCCAAGTCTGTCCCCATCACCGAGGATCCGAGCAGAAGAAAAGATAGAGTCAGCAGAAGAAGTATCTTTCGATGCATTTTTATCACCTCCCCTTGGGAATTAATCCGAGCATCAAATCCATCGCTGCTGACTTCTAACCCCCAGAGCCTAAAAGTGGCTAAAAGTTCAAAGTCCTCTAAGTTCCTTGAGAAACCGGAAAAAGGGAAACACGGGATCCAAATTTATGCCCTCATTTCAACAGGACCATCTTACGGATTGAGGTGAAACCACCAGCAGTTAGTTTATAAAAGTAAACACCCGAAGCCATATCTTGAACATTCCACCTCACTTGCTTATAGCCAGGGGTCTGCTTCCCATCCACCAGAGTGGCCACCTTCTCCCCCAGGATGTTGTAAACCTCCAACCTAACCGCTGTTAGCGGTCCACCATCCGCTGATAGCTGATAGCTAATAGCTGGAATGGCGTAGCGAATGAGGGTAGTAGAGTTGAACGGATTAGGATAGTTCTGCTCCAAGGCGAACTTATCGGGAAGATTTGCCTTCACCAACCCGTTTTTCCACTCCACGGACAAAGGTTGAGCATCTGCCCCATATATCTCAACTTTAAACCAGTTGAGCTCCGCCTCTGTTTTCTTCTCCACCTCAAACGCAATTTCACCTATCCTATGCGTCCCAGGCTTCAGCAGTTCAGCCATCTCTATGTCCGCGACTGCCCCTATCCTCACCACACCCACCTGAGCGGAGTCCACAGCCCAGAAGTCATACCCATCACCACCATGCACTCCCCTAAACCGTAAGGAACCTGTATCATATCTAAGGGAGACATCAAATCCAGATACCGGCTCGGTTATGGTCAAATCAATAGGCACCATCACTATCCCTTCCACTGGAATGGCCTCCCCAGCTACTATCTCCTGTCCTGCTCCAGGGACACTCATTGAGGGCTTGTAGGCCAAACCATCGCTCCCCCCCATACAGAAGTCATGCCATTGACAACCCAATTCATCCCCAGTCGGATCCACACCACAGATTTCCCCCGGAGGGGGTGGAGGAAGATAACCAGGCACCTTAAAGATGTACTGGAGCATCATCAACGGGTCGTTTGTCAAGATCTCGCCATCATCATCATAATCAGCCGCGTCCTCGCAAGAGGGGGGTATATAACCCGATACTCTAAATATGTACTGAAGCTCCATAAGGGCGTCATTGGTCAGTATCTGGCCGTTACCATCATAATCTCCCCTGATGAAAAGAGGACTAAATTGCAAATAGAAATTCCAATTGAGTTGATTACTCCACCTCTCAGTTCCCCATCTATCATAGGCCTTTACTCTCCAATAGTAGGTGGTATCAGTTATCAGGCTATCAAGACTACTCCTCAGAAGATCAAAATCACCTTCAGTAACTTCCACCACATCATTAGCCTCCAGTTCCTGGTTGCTTAGTTTATCATCTGAGAGAGCTTGCAGATTGTGGTTTATGACTAACTCGGTAGATGTGGGAGTAACCGCCTGACTTAGGGTATATTCACTTTTCGACAAACTATCAATGACCATCGAATCTGAAAAATCAGGATTTAAACTCAGATATAAGGTATAGAGAACAGTGTCCCCCGGGTCAGGATCAGAAGCATCCTCCCAGTCCAACCTAATTGGAATACCCGCATAGACCGTATCCCCATTGGTTGGGGTAAGAAGGTCAAACGAATCAGGAGGTTCAACGAGATAAGTATTGAAACTAAAGGTCTCAATACTCCACGTCTCCAGGTCAAAATTGTCCATTGCCTTGACCCTCCAATAGTAAGTAGCATCATCTGCCAGCATCGGTAGTGTGCAAGTAGTATCCCCAAGAGGGGATACCGAATCTTGAACGACAAAAGTGCTATCTGTGGAATAATAAACACCATAGGTAACGCTATCACCTGGATCAGGATCAACAGCACTTTGCCACAGCAACATGGGAGTGAGGGTCCAAACCGTATCCCTGTCTTCCGGTGAAATGAGATTAAAGGCAAAGGGCGGTTCCGGAGCATATACATGGAAACTCCAATCGACTTGCTCACTCCAGGTCCCTAAACCGAAGCTATCGAAAGCCCTCACCTTCCAATAGATCCTTGCGTCGTCGGGCAATCCCGCTGCTATGAAATATTGGCTTTCACTTAGACTATCAACGATTATTGTTGAATCTAAATGGAATTGAGGAGATGTACCATAGTAGAGAGTATAGAGGACACTATCACCGGGATCGGGTTCGGTCGCCTCCTCCCAATTTAGCGTCACCCAGCTTGCATAGATCGTATCCCCGTTCGAAGGGTAAAGCAAACTAAAAACATTAGGGGGCTCTGGGAAATAGACATTAAAACTAAAGGTCCCTATACTCCAAACCTCTAAACCCCAATTATCTTTCCCCTTTACTTTCCAGTAGTAAACGGTATCATCGGTTAGTCCTGGTAAACTACACGTAGTATCCCCCACATTGGGGAGAGAATCGTAAGTAGCAAAGGTGCTATCCGTAGAGTAGTAGATGGTATAGATAACTGTATCACCTGGATCGGGATCAACTGCTCCCTGCCAGGTAAGTGTGGGAGTTAGACTCCAAGCAGTATCTCTATCTGCAGGCAAGAGAAGCGAGAAGCTTAATGGTGCCCTTTCCTCATAGACAACAACCTTTTGACCCGTAGAGAGGTTGGAATGAACCCTCATCACTCCACTGGTGGGGAAGAGAACTTTTAGATCATAAGTATAATTATGATCCAATCCAAACTCAGCTTCCAAGGAATTCATTGAACAATAACCAGATCCAGCCCTTATCTCCCTAAGGCCAAGCAGAGTCCCAGTGCCCGCTTGATAAACCGCAACCTTAGCCCCTACGCCATCCCTATTGCTGAACCCTGGAGCCAAGTATGCTGCCCCCACGACGGCCACCTCAATGAAGTCAACGTTATCAATCTGGTTCTGATATAGAATATTCGCTTGATCGTGGTTCACCACATAGAGGTCCAGATCACCATCATTGTCATAATCTCCCCAAGCGGTCCCATATCCATAACCCAGGTCCCCTACACCCGCCCTCTCGGTAGCGTCGGAGAAGGTCCCATCGCCGTTGTTAGCATAGAGGAGATTAGCCCCGTAAGCTTTTCGCCCTCCTCGATAGTTCACCACATAGAGGTCGAGGTCACCATCTAAGTCATAGTCAGCCCATGCAGTTCCATATCCATTATCCACCAAGCCCACTCCAGCAGTTTCAGTTACGTTGCTGAAGGTCCCATCACCATTATTGTGATACAAGAAGTTCCCATAACCCCCGTAATTTACAACATAGAGATCCAGGTAACCATCGGCATCATAATCGCCCCAGGCAACGCCAGTCCCCAACCCATTGTTTGCAACCCCAGCCGAATTAGCCACATCTGTAAAGGTGCCATCACCGTTGTTGCGATAAAGGACGCTTCCCCCTGGCCAATGGTTTACTACATAGAGGTCCAAGTCCCCGTCAGAGTCATAGTCACCCCAAGCCACCCCTCTCCCATTCCCCATAAACTCAACTCCAGCTATGCTCGCAACATTGGTGAAGGTACCGTCACCGTTGTTATGATAAAGGATGCTTGCTTGACTTGATAAGCTATTAACAACATAGAGGTCTAAGTAGCCATCGTTATCAAAATCCCCCCACGCCGCACCCCGTCCCCAACCGGCATCCCCTACACCAGCTATGCTGGTAACATTGGTGAAGGTCCCATCTCCATCGTTACGATAAAGGATGTTCGGTCCATCATTGGTAACATAAAGATCAAGATCTCCATCGTTATCAAAATCCCCCCACGCCGCACCATATCCAGGACCAGCATCAGCAACACCAGCGGTAGATGCCACGTTGGTAAAGGTACCGTCACCGTTGTTGCGATAAAGGACATTGGGCTGGTTATAATTTACAATGTAGACATCCAAATCCCCATCCCTATCCCAGTCACCCCAAGCCACCCCATACCCTGGTCCTCCATCCCCCACAAGGGCAACATCGGTGACGTCTTCAAAGTCATAGACAACTACTTTAATCGTCGCTTCATCACTATCCGTCAGTGCTGTGTGATCATCGACAACGAAGGTAACCGTGTAGGACCCTGTATCCGCCTCGACCGGTGTCCAACTGAATATCCCAGTGGTGTCGCTGTTCTGACTGAAGGTTGCGCCTCCAGGAAGACCAAAGGCGCTCAAACTAAGGGTATCATCGCCACACCATAGATCTAAGTCAGTTGCCATGATACCAAAGGTCAAAAGATGATTGGGCTTCGCACTATAGGGACCACCTGCCTCTATACTTGGCGCCCTGGGGAGATCATTCACAGTGAGATACACCGTGCGAGTGGTGATAAGGTTCCCAGAACATTGTGCTTGAAAGACAGCGCTATCAACCCCTGCCTGACAATAATCTGGGTCAAAGGTGAATGTGGACTGCGCAGAACCAGCACCACTCTCTGGGGGAAAAGTAGCATTAGCCGGCAAGTAAACAGCGGATAAATCTACTATGTGCCCTGGCGAGGAATCAACAGCCCTGATATCAAAGGTTAAAGTAGATCCCTCGTCTATAGTGGTCGGAGGGGGCTCAGGAATGGTCACCATATCCAAGGTGTGCGGCAGGACAGTAATCTCTACTGATGCAGTATCAGCAGTACCTGCAAGGTCTTCAACAAAGAAGATAACCGTATAATTTCCAGTATCAGTGAAACTTGGGACCCAACTAAAAATGCCAGTAGTGTCACTGTTTTGAACAAAAGTTGCCCCTCCAGGTAGATTAGAGGTACTCAGGGCAAGGGTATCGTCTCCGCATTCCCTGTAATCAGAGTCAATGGCCATAACGGAGAAAGTCAGAGTATCTCCTGCTATAGTAGCTCGATCAGGTCCGACATCAAGGCTTGGAGTTCGGTTGATGTTGGCAACGGTTACAGTCACCGGGATTTCTACATGAGATCCAAAGTTACAATCCGCAAAGAAGAGAATATTGTATACACCCGCTTGGCATTGATTGGGATGAAAGGTAAAATTACCAGTCACCGCGAAGGTATCGCTAACAGCAGGGAAGTTCATATTTTCGATTAAACCAGTAGCGCTGAGAGTAACAACATGACCTGTGTTGGAATCGACTGCTGTAACCTCAATGGTTAGGCTTCCCCCTTCATTCAGACTGTAAGGAGGGGGAGGATCAAACATTAGGGTCAGGGAGTCTGGTAGAATAGCAAAATGACCGTCCACCTTCTCAAAATACTCCACGGTTACATTGTGGGTGAAGTAGTTCCCAATAGGAGGTGTTCCTGCTGCATCATCTATGTGTAAACCATAGTTTCCGGGCCCAGCCTCAGGCTTTACATCAAACACTATATCAAACATCCGATAGTAACCAGGTGGAATATCCTCGTCACCCAGCATGCTGAATATTATTCCACTGGTTGCCCAACCCTGCTCTGGATAACATCTGGGGGTGAATATAAAGGGAGAAGCTATTACATCGTAGAAACTCTGATAGTGGGGATCGGCAACATCATAGATTATAGTATCGCACACCAAAGCAGATGGATCATAGGAAAGGCCAAAGTTAACCCCATCTAAATCCTCTCCACCCACTGCTCCCACCCTGGCATACACGGGCACGTGTATACCGCTCTCACCAGGATACGCTTGCACAGAGGAAACAAATACTGAATCCAGACTTGCTCCCTGCGCGCCGCTTATCGCTGTTAAATAGAGTACTGCCCCTATCGCAAAGCTTAACCACCCTAACTTTTTCACCTATTGCCCCCTTTCCTATAGCCCCTTCGCCAAAGTCAGAATTTCTTTGTAATGCCGAAGTGGCATATGAGGTTACCACTTATTTCAATAGTATCATCTTCCTGATGGCTGTGAACTCCCCGGCTTCGAGCCTGCAGAAGTAGACAC
This sequence comes from Candidatus Zixiibacteriota bacterium, assembly GCA_029933635.1. GTDB lineage: Bacteria > Zixibacteria > MSB-5A5 > MSB-5A5 > SM1-73 > SM23-73-3. The sequence continues at coordinate 8,177 of JAOZNS010000114.1, forward strand.
CAGAAGCCATACCTTGAGCATTCCAAGTGGCTACCTGGTAACCAGCCTTCTGATGCCCATCCACCAATGTGGCTACCTTCTGGCCAACCACATTGTAAACCTCTAACCTCACCTGACAATCCACCGGTAGGGCATACCTGATCTGAGTGCTCAGGTTGAAAGGATTGGGATAGTTCTGCTCCAAGGCAAACTGGGTGGGCAACCTGCTCCCACCTGCCTTCACTACCCACTCCAGGCTCAGAGGCTGCACCTGGGCTCCATATACCTCCACCTTCCCCAAGCTTACCCCTATATCTCCTTTACCCACTACCTCAAAGACTATCTCCCCTATCCGGTGCCTCCCAGGCTTCAGCAGCTCGGCCATCTCTATATCCGGTACAGCCCCTATCCGCACTAC
>JAOZNS010000326.1 GCA_029933635.1 Candidatus Zixiibacteriota bacterium
ACGCATTCTCTTTTGCCACCTTCAGAGCATCTTTTGAAATATCAGTGGCAAAGACATAACAACCTTTTAGATTCTTTGCCAAACTGATGGCAATTGCTCCAGCTCCTGTGCCCAGATCGATGATTTTGGGCCGGGTGGAGCTTTTGAGATGTTCAATTACCGTTTCCACCAAGCTTTCAGTTTCCGGACGGGGAATCAACACGCTTTGGTTCAACTTAAACTCAAGACCAAAAAACTCAGTGCTTCCAATAATGTATTGCAACGGCTTTCCTGAAATTCTTTCCCGAACGAAGCGGTTAAATTTTTCTATTTGTTGTGGCGTTAGGGTTTTTTCACGGTTCAAATATAAATCAACCTTTTTGACACCCAGAACCTCAGCCAGCAAAAGCTCGGCATTGGTGCGCGGTCGATCAATTCCCATCGATCGAAACTTTTCTACCGTTTGGTTAAGTATATCAAGACAGGCATCGGTCATGGGTCACTCGAAAGGCAAACTCAGCGGGAGGGTAAAACGATTTCAAGCTCTTTTAAATTTACTTTAGCACCTTCTTGGTATTCTGTGGATAAATGAGGGGTGGAGCAACCTCTGTGTGGGAGGCCATAAAGCCAGTTGGTTGTCCCCCACTCAGCTTCTTCATCCTTCAGAGGGTAGGAAAAAGATCTTCTCCAAAGGATGGTGGGTAAAATCGAAAATGCTATGCTGGCAAGACCGAATATTTTCAAAAATCTTCTACGGCTCAACATAATAATTTCCTCTTTGTGGGAATGGCTTTATTCATCTAGCCCGAGTTTACGATGTATCGTATCGGGCAGGATAAATCCTGCCCTATAGTAGTTATTTGATGGGTGATGGATCAGGTAACCACAAGTTATCTATCCTCCTATAAAGGTGAAATCTTTGATCTTCATCGCCGGCACATACATGACCACGCCATATTGGGGACACAGTTTCCTTTCTTTGCTTATCATCTCTACGTTGGAAAAAGCTTCCAAGATGCTTTGTCCAATCCGCATATTTTTGACCGCCCTTTTGATCTTTCCGTCCTCAACCAAAAAAGTTCCGTCTCTGGTTGTGCCAGTCACCTGGGTTTTCATCGGATTCATGTAATTGATATACCAGAAGTGAGTGATCAGAATGCCCTTTTCAGTGGTTGCAATCATCTCCTCCAGGCTAAAATCTCCACCAGACATAACCATATTCTTGGGATAGGGACCAAAGGCATTGTTAGGTGGAAGCGCATGTCCGGTGGACTCGGCCCCGGCTTTGTTTGCATAATAGGAATTATACACCACCCCTTTGGCTATCCCATTTTCGATCAACGAAACCCTTTTTTTGGGCACGCCCTCATAATCAAAGGGCATAGCACTCATTACCGGATTGAAAGGATCTTCAACGATGGTGATATTATCGCCGGTGATCTTCTCTCCTATCTTTTTTGACATGAAACTTCGTCCCTGAAGAAAGGTTTTTGCTCCGAAGCCCAAGAAAGCCAAAAACAGAAGCAGGGATGCCACCGCCGCCTCCTCCAGGATGACGGTATACTTTCCCGGAGGAAGCTCAATCGGGTTTGTCGAGAGGATGGCTTTAAGGGTTGCTCTGCGAGTGATGTTTTCCACATCGATTTTTTCCACATCCCGGTCGTATCCTTGCGCCCATCCAGAGACCGTATCACCGACGCTTGCGGTGAGTGAAAAACGCGCCTTGGTTTCTTTGAAGAACTGTCTGGTTCCCAGCGAATTCACCACCGCAGTAACATCGCTTTCCGTTTGAAATGCTCCAGTGCCCGAAAGCTTTTGTGCCTTACAACTTTTCACCGCTTGCTTTACATCTTTTGCCCTTTGCAGGGGAGAATATTCAGAGGTTTTTTGATAAAATCCTTTGACCTCAGGTGCAGGTGAAGAGGAAGGTAAGGAGATAAAATCGGGATCTCTCCTTCGATACTCAGCTATCCGGGTAGCAGTTTTTACCACCTCTTTGATGGAATCATCATCGATTCGGTTGGTCACCGCCACTCCGATCCTTTTGCCTAAAACTGCCCGGGCCATGATGGTATGGTCTGAACGAGAGATGTTTTGAGTGATCACATTCTCCGCAAAGCGAGTGAGGGAGAACTCCTCCCCCAGCCAAACCAACTCCGTCTGATCTGCCCGAGAGGAGGCAAGCCCCCTCTCCAA
>JAOZNS010000327.1 GCA_029933635.1 Candidatus Zixiibacteriota bacterium
TCTAAAAAGGGCGGAAGTGTGACTTCAGCCTCATTAAGCACGAAATAATCCACATCCTCGAAATCTTCATATCCTGTCGTAAAGAGTGGACCACCAGCAACAATCTTAGTTCCCAATCTTTTGCATTTAGCAATTACCTTTTTCACAGATTCCCTTTGAATAGACATAGCACTAATAAATACATAATCAGCCCACTGAATATCTCTATCGCTTAATGTTGTTGTTGTCATATCTATAAGTTTTTTCTTCCAGTCTTTGGGAAGCATTGCAGCCATAGTCAATAACCCTAAAGGTGGGAAACTTGCTTTTTTAGAGATAAATTTCAAGGCATACTTAAAACCCCAGAAGGTTTCTCGATGCTCTGGATAAATAAGAAGTATTTTCATACTATCCTCTTTTTTTAATTTATTTTTTATTCACTTTATTTATATTATAAGTATTTAGTCGGTAGGTCGGTCATTTGACTCAACTGAGGTTGCGATCCGTAGGGGAGCTACCCGACAAATGAAATTGTCGGCTATTCCGCCTTCGGCGGGAAAGCCAACCTACTACTTACTCCCTCACCCTTTATCCCTCTCCCCGGAGGGGAGAGGGAATCTGAGCGACTCTTCCATCTTTTATCACCTGATCAACCAGATTTACACCGTAATGATACGGAATCTCTTTATAATTTTGAACGTTCCAAATAACCAAATCCGCCTTTTTCCCCTTCTCTATGCTTCCCACCTCTTTTGCTTTATCTACGGCATGGGCAGAGTTTATAGTTGAAGCCACCAAAGCTTCCGCCGGTGTCATTCGCATCATCAGGCAGGAGAGGCTCATGATGATGGGCACCGATTCGGTCATGGAGCTTCCCGGATTAAAGTCGGTTGCCAGCGCCACTGGCAGCCCTTGATCGATCATCTTTCGCGCCGGGGGATACTCCCTCATCCCCAACCCAAAACAGGCTCCCGGCAGCAAAACACCGATCACACCCGACTCCTTCATCATCTTAATTCCCTCATCGTCGATGAACTCCAAATGGTCTGCCGAGATTGCGCCAAGCTCGGCGGCAAGTTTTGCTCCTCCCAGAGCTGAAAGTTGTTCCGCATGAAGTTTAAGCTTAAATCCATGATTTTTTGCAGCAGTCAAAATCTGTTTTGACTCCTCAATTTCAAACGCTCCCTTCTCGCAGAAGATATCACAAAAAACCGCTAATTTTCTCTTTGCCACCTCCGGGACCATCTTCTGGGTGATCAATTCGATATATTCAGACCTTCTGTCCTCGTATTCTTCTGGCACTTCATGTGCTCCCAGAAATGTGGGAATCAGATCGATGGGGTGAATCTGGTTTAACTCCGCTATCACCTCCAGCATCTTGATCTCATCTTCTAAGGAAAGTCCATATCCGCTTTTTGCTTCGATGGTGGTGGTTCCATATGATAGCATCCTGTCAAGGCGATGCAAAGTTAGCTGGACCAACTCCTCTTTTGATTTTGATCTTAAAGCCCTTACGCTGGATTTTATTCCACCTCCAGCTTTTGCTATCTCCTGATAGGTCTTCCCCTGTATCCTCCTCTCGAATTCTTCTTCTCTGGTGCCCGCAAAGACCGGATGGGTATGGCAATCAACGAATCCGGGAAGAACAATTTTGTCCTTAGCATCGATAACTTTGGTTTGCTTATCGATTTTGATTTGCCCCAGAACCTCTTCAGTTTTTCCCACCGCAACGATCTTGCCTTCAGAGACTGCCACCGCCCCATCTTCGATAATCTCCACATCCTCCATGTGCACGTCTGTCCGGGGACCCTTTTGATCTGACCTCATGGTCAGAACCTGTCGGGCATTTTGGATTATTAAACTGATCGATTTCATATAAACCTTTTGGGTTCGGCTATTCTTTCTTAAAGGGTGATATCTTCCACTCCACCCCCAGGTCAAGCTAAAGGGGCTGTTGAAAAACCTCTTGGCAGGGCTAAATGCCCTGCCCTATGGATGATAAGTAGTTGTCTCCCATAGGGGGCGGGAATTTATCCCGCCCCAAAATATAGCTTTTTCAACAAGCCCTAAAGCTTGACACTCCAAAAATTCACTTTTTCCAAAGACGGAGTTGGGTTTCACTCGCACAGTGGGTTTATCTTCTTATGTCATCTCAGGCTAAAGCCTGCGGCTACCATTTCATCGATTTTTCA
>JAOZNS010000328.1 GCA_029933635.1 Candidatus Zixiibacteriota bacterium
TCATTCGCGAGCTGAACGGCAAGTGAGAATGCTCTAATGGGCCACGTCCGGTTTTTAGATGCTTTGATTTTAACTCCAGTCTCGTTGGAATGTTATAATTTCTTTTTAAAGAACGTCGCAACCCTACCAGCAAGTCAAGAGTATTTAGCCAATTCGCCTCATTTACTAAAATGCATGAAAGCACGAAGTATTTCGTTGGACTATTAGTTAAACCAGAATCTCCTGACTCATCTAAATACGCTAGGTACATTCGACACTTTTTGTGATCTTGCTATTTACTGAAAATCCTGACTTATCTGATAATTGGGTGCCTCCTTGGTGATGATCACGTCGTGAGGATGGCTTTCTCGCAAGCCAGCATAGGTTATAACCATAAACTCCGCTTTCTGGAAAAGCTCCTTTATGTTCTTTGCACCACAGATTGCCATGCCCGCTTTAAGCCCACCCACCAGTTGATACACCGATTCGGATAAATTCCCCTTGTAAGGGACTCGTCCTTCTATCCCCTCTGGCACAAGCTTTTTTGCCTCCGGTTGATGTTCCTGGAAATATCTTTCCTTTCCCCCTTTTTTCATGGCTTCGATGGAGCCCATTCCCCGGTAAAGCTTAAAAGTCCTTCCCTCGAAAAGTATGGTTTCGCCTGGGCTCTCCTCGGTGCCGGCAAACAAGCTTCCGATCATCACCGCCTTTGCTCCAGCGGATAAGGCCTTAGTTATGTCCCCTGAGTATCTTATGCCTCCGTCCGCAATTATGGGAACATCATGTTTTGAAGCAACCTCAGCACACTCCATTATCGCAGTCAATTGGGGGACTCCAGCTCCGATCACCACCCTGGTGGTGCAGATGGACCCAGGTCCCACCCCCACCTTGATGCAGTCCGCTCCTGCCCGGATTAAATCTTCGGTTCCCTCTTTGGTGGCAACATTCCCAGCGGCTAAGGCGATTTTGGGGAACTTCCTCTTAATCTTTTCGGTCGCCTCCAGCACCCCTTTGGAGTGTCCATGAGAGGAATCTATAACCAGAAGGTCCACCCCGGCTTCCACCAGAGCAGAAGCTCGGGCTACCAAGTCCTTTGCCACCCCCAGCGCCGCTCCCACCCTCAACCTACCTCGAGAGTCCTTGCAGGAGTGAGGATACTGGATGTTTTTCATGATGTCCTTCACCGTTATCATTCCTTTTAGATTTCTCTTCTTGTCCACAATCAGAAGCTTCTCGATTCTGTTTTTGTGCAAAATCTCCTTAGCCTGCTCCAGGGTGGTTCCCTCCGGCACGGTGATCAGGTTCTTTTTTGTCATCACCTCACCGATCTTTTTGCTTAAGTCTTTCTCGAATCGCAGATCTCGGTTGGTTAATATGCCCAGAAGCTTCCCTCTTTTAGTGACCGGTATGCCGGAGATGGAGAATTTCTTCATCACCTCCAACGCCTCTCCTATCATCTTCTCAGGTGGAAGGGTGACCGGATCAACGATCATTCCGCTTTCCGATCTTTTCACCTTATCCACCTCAGATGCCTGTTTTCCGATGCTCATGTTCTTATGGATCACCCCCATCCCCCCCTCCCGGGCTAAGGCGATAGCCAGGCGGGATTCGGTTACCGTGTCCATGGCGGCACTCAGGATGGGAATATTTAACTTGATCTGTTTGGTGATGTGGGTGGAGACATCCACATCCTTCGGGAGCACATCAGACTTCTGGGGAACCAAAAGCACATCGTCAAAGGCCAAACCGGCCTTCTCTTTGATTTTAGTCTTCATCTTACCCCTGTTTTTTTAAAGTTAAATCATCCGGACTCATCGGTCCAGATCAATATCCTCCCACAGTTATCACAGGTATAGATTTTCTCTCCCTCTCTTATCTCCTGAATGGTCTGGGGAGGGATGGATTTGTGACAGGCTCCGCACGCTCGCTTTCTTATGGTCACCACCACCTGGTTGCCCCTTCCCTTTTTTACTCGCTCATAGGTAGCTAAAAGTCTTTTGTCTATTCTCACCGTGATATTTTTTCGATCACCTTCCTTGATCTTTATCTTGTCCTCGATGGAGTTTAGCTCCTCCCTTAGATGAACAAGTTGACTGGAGTTGTCCTTTTCCACCCTCTCCAATTTTTGTTTGGTCTCGGTTATCTTTTCCTTAAGATCATCCATATGGGTAAGGATCTTC
>JAOZNS010000115.1:0-2425 GCA_029933635.1 Candidatus Zixiibacteriota bacterium
TAACTGATTTTGATAATATTGCAACCGAATGCCCTCAGAAAGGACCGACTTGGTAAACAAATTCGTTTCGTCTGAAGTCAAAATACCAACGATGGGGAGCTGGATATGCCCCTTGCTTTCCGCCTTCATCTTCCCAGGCTACCCTGAGAAATAAGCGTAACTGCCTCGTTTGATTTTCGCCGTTGGCTTCGGAAACCATATCAGAAAAAGTTTTTCCCACCTGTTTGAGTGGTTGCTCAAGTGAGAAATGACCCTTGATTTCAAAATAGGGAGTCAAATGCCAAACAGTTTTCCCTGTGTAATCATCACCCAAATCGGTCTTCTGTCCGTATACCTCTACTTCGACCCAGAGGCGTGTTCCTAAGTAGCAATTTGTTGGATTACGCGCGATGATGAGCACCTCTTTGCTTTGACGGTCATAACGTATAGAAGCGGCCACTGCAAGAGGTTCCCTTTTTACAGCGAGTTGATGCGTAAAGTATGTGTACCAGATCACTGCAATCAGAGTTAGTGATAAAACGACCAATGTTCCTTGCTCGAGGCACATAGTTTGAAGCGTCCACACCAACACAAGAACCACCAATGCGGTAAATACTCCGGCTAATCCTATAGATTTTCCAATTTTCATATCCTCTTTTTGTCAAGCAGGTTTCACCATGCTTGACCTACGTGTTTTTTGATACGGGGTGAGGGTTCATCCTGAAGGACACCCTGAACCAACGAGATTCAAAGTTGCATCGGGATTTTGAAATCCCGATGTTTGGGGGCGGGATTACAAAATTCCGCCCCAACACCTGATGATCTTTCATCTTAACCTATACTTATCCAGTTTCCGATACAGGGTCCTTTCGCCGATGCCCAAAAGTTGGGCTGCCTTTTTTCTGTTACCTTTGGTGAACGCCAGCGCCCTTTGAATTAGCTGTTTTTCCATCGCCTCAACGTTCAAATCCCCCGGTATTTCCCCTACCCTTTCTCCTCCCATCCAAACAGAGCTTGACTCAACTTTGAGTTCTGGTCTAAGCTGGCTTCGTTTAAGGAGAGCCTCCCTCAAATTAATGATCTCCGATCTTAAGCTCAAAATTGCCTGCATGATCAGCTCGTGCTCAGCCGTCTCCACGGACTTGCCGGTTACCACCGGCAACCTTCGATCAACCTGTTTTTGCTTATCGATGTATCTTTTCACATCCTCCGCCTCGATTCTTCTATCCGGTGCCAAAGCCAGCATGCTTTCCAAGAAATTTCTCAGTTCCCTTACATTCCCGGGCCAGTGATACCTCATCAGAAGTTCCATAGCTTCATCTGAGACCCCGGTGATCTTCCGCCCGCTTTGCTCATTTAGCTTCTGGATGAAGCTATCCACCAGAAGGGGGACATCCTTGGGTCGTTCCCTTAAAGGAGGTACCTCTATCTTCACCACCGCCAACCTGAAATAAAGGTCTGCGCGAAAAGTTCCCTCTCTCACCTTTTGCTCCAGATTCTGGTTGGTGGCGGCGATGACCCTCACGTCAACCTTAATATCTGAGCTTCCTCCCACCCGCATGAAGCTTCTCTCCTCCAAAACCCTTAAAAGCTTCACCTGGGTGGGTGGTTTAAATTCTGCTATCTCATCTAAGAATATTGTTCCTCCATCGGCGGTTTCAAAAAGCCCCTGTCTTCGGCTCACTGCGCCGGTGAAGGCTCCCTTTTCGTGTCCGAAAAGCTCACTTTCCACCACCCCCTCCGCCAGAGCTCCCACGTTGGCGGCTACAAAAGGCCTTTCCCTCCTTTTGCTGTTGGCGTGAATAGCCCGAGCGATAAGCTCCTTTCCGGTCCCCGATTCTCCGGTTATCAAAACCGTGATATTGGTGGGAGCAACCTGAAGTGCCGATTCGGCAATCTGTTTTAGCTGGACCGACTTACCCACCAGTCCACAAGATTGCAAAAAACTTCTCTCTTTGAGCAATTTATTCACCCTCAGATGTAGCTCCTTGGGCTTTAGGGGAATCTCGAAGACGTCGTCTGCTCCACAATCCAAAAGTTCTCTCTGAGAAGAGAAGTCTTCTGCTGGAACTCCTGCCATTATATCTGTTGAGGGACTCTTTGCTATGATCCGCCTGATCAGAATGGAGCAGGAAAAATCCTTCAATCGAGAATCGGTGATCACGATATCAAATCTCTGCTCCCTTATCCTTTTCAATCCCTCCTGACTGTCAGCGACGGATTTGATCTGTGGAGCTATATCAGATAGCGCTGAAGCAATCCCTTGCTGAAGTTTTTTATCTGAACTTATGATCAATATGCTGACTGGCTGACTCATAAAATCATTCTGGTTTTAAGCAGAAGTTTGAACGAATTTATGAAAAAGCAGTCCGAACCCTTCTCTTGCGCGTAGAGTGGAATAACTCAGGGTTTCAACCTATAAACATTCTCTTTTGACCCTCAAACT
>JAOZNS010000115.1:2435-4497 GCA_029933635.1 Candidatus Zixiibacteriota bacterium
TACGCCAGAAGAACTCTTTCGAGCTTAATCTTTAAAAAACATCCATAAATCTTCCCAAGATGAAAAGTAAGAATAAAATGCTAAAACCACAACTGAAAAATAACATCATCTGAAGGTCGCCCTCCCTCCATGATCCACGCGAATAGATTTTTATCGTCTCTTTTCCTTTTTGATTTTTCTTTTTCTCTTTTTTCTTCTTCTGGGTATGTCAAGATAACCTTTGCCTGCCAGAACAAAATCTATCTCCTTTTGTTCCTTATTCACCCTGACCACCTGCACTTTAACCCTCTCACCTAATTTGTAAACTTTCTTAGTGTGTCTTCCCACCCATCTTTGTTTTCTCTCATCAAAGAGATAATAGTCATCGTCCAGACTGGAGATTCGCACCAGTCCCTCCGCTAAGATGCTATCAAGCCGCACAAAGAATCCAAAAGGAACCAGACCCGAAATTACACCCTGATATTGCTCCCCTAACTTATCCTGCATGAACTCTATCTGTTTAATCTTTATCGATTCCCTTTCCGCCTCCTCGGAGAGTCTCTCCCTTTCAGAGGTGATCTCCCCTATTCTGGGCAATCGACGGGAAAGCTGTCTTTGTCTCTTAAAGCTGTATTTTCCATCTTGCAACTCCTTTAAGATTCTGTGGACCACAAGGTCTGGGTATCTTCTGATGGGTGAGGTGAAGTGAGTGTAATGGGAAAAAGCCAAGCCAAAATGCCCTATGTTCTCAGGGCTGTAACGTGCCTTTTTTAAGGATCTGAGCAGAACCTCGTTTATCAAGCTCTCTTCTGGTTTTCCCTCTAGCGATTTTAAAAACCTCTGAATCCTCTTGGGGCGGATCCTGCCGGTGACCCTGAGGGAATATCCCAAGCTGGCGACGAAATCCGAAAATGCCTCCATCTTATCCTGATCCGGTTCCTCATGCACTCGATACAAGAATGGCACAGAAAGGTGGCTCACGTGCTCTGCCACCGTGCGATTGGCCATCAGCATGAACTCTTCGATCAAGCGATGGCTTTCCAATCTGATCACCTGCAATATATCCTGCACCCGGCCATTCTTTCCCAGAACCACGTGTGCCTCCGGGAGATCAAAGTCCAAGCTCCCCATTGCTAACCGTTTTTCCAAAAGTTTGAAAGCCAGCTTTTTCATCTCCAGAAGGTCGTTTTCCAGACCTTCGATGTTCTCAGTGGTTTGTCCGGTATCAAAAAATTTCTGCACCTCATCGTAGTTTAGCTTAGCCTTGCTTTTTATCACACTCTCTTTTATCTGGTAGCCAACCTTTTCTCCCTGAGGAGTAAGCTCTAAGATGACGCTGAAGGTGAGACGGATGCGGTTGGGTTTTAAACTGCAGATATCGTTGCAGAGCTTCTCTGGAAGCATGGGGATCACTCGATCCACCAGATAGACCGAGGTTCCCCGTCTCAACGCCTCCCGATCCAAAGCGGAGCCCTCCTTCACATAATGGGACACGTCAGCTATGTGAATCCCTAAAAGATAGTTACCATTTGGCTTCTTCTCCAGGGAGACTGCATCGTCATGGTCTTTGGCATCTTTCGGATCAATGGTGAAACAATTCTTTTTGCGTAGATCCAATCTTTTTTGAAGCTCCACTCTTTGCACCCTTGAGGGCAAACGGGTTAGTTCTTCCTCCACCTCATCTGGAAAGCTGAGAGGAAGTCCAAAATCTTTAATCAGAGCCAAGATGTCCATGCCCGGGTCGTCTGGATAGCCCAACACCTCCACAATTTTGCCCTCGGGTCCCAACTCGACATCTTGCCAATCTGCAAGGGAGACCACCACCTTTTGCCCATCCATAGCTCCAGCGGAGTTTTCCTGGGCGATGTAAATATCCTTAGAAATCTTACGATCGTCCGGTTCAACGTAGCCGATAAACCTTCTTTTATGATAAGTCCCTACCAGGTTTGTCTTTGCCCTTTCAAGAACCTTTATGATCCTTCCCTCCTGGGCAGGTCCCCTTCTTTTCCCCACAATCCTAACCACCACCTTGTCTCCATGAAGGGCGTTGCCCATGTCTTCCCGTCTTATGTAAACGTCCTCC
>JAOZNS010000115.1:4507-8413 GCA_029933635.1 Candidatus Zixiibacteriota bacterium
ACCATCCTTTCCGGAGATTAATCTTCCCACTTTTAAATTTGCTTTATCGGGCAGACCGATTCTTCCCCTCTTCACCTTCACGATCAAGCCGTCCTTCAACATCGACCTGATCTTTCTCCTGAAGCTGGCATATTCCCCCGTAGGAATTCTCATCCTTTTAGATAGCTCTCGCACCTTTAAAGCTCTATCCGCAGAAGAGAGAAATTCCAAAATCTGTTCTTGATCTATGCTCATAATGGATTGTTTGAACTTTATCAGGATGAATCCCGCCTTTTCCTTGAATCCATATTTTTTATCTTATCCTTGCCTGAAAGAAAGTGGAAAACTGGCTTCACATTTGCCTTAGATTGATCATAGGAATGATAGCTTTTCTTTTCTGAGCCACATCGTAGCCACCTAAGATCCTTTCCTGACTTATGCCTTTTGGGGTCAAAATGTCGTAAACGTTGGGATTGAGGTCGGTATCTGTCCCTCCTCCGCCTTTATCCGGCTGGGCTCGTTTGCCAACTTCCATGAATCTTCCTACCCCATCAGCCGTATTCCTCCACCCGTCAACCTGTCCGCCTGTCAGAACCTGAAACTTCCAATTTGCCGGATTTGCGTTCACCGAATCGAAACTGGCAATTACTTGGCGGGGAAGGGCAAAGGAGATTTCGTTTCCCCTTATGTGAGTCTGAAAAGATAGGGCCTCTAAGAACAGAAGATGCCACACCCAATGCTTATCATAAACTAAAATTCCAGCATTGCTCACCTCAATCACGAATTCATATCCATCCCGGTTGGAAAATTCAAGGTTTCCATTGCCCCCAAAAAGCTGGGTGTTGCCACTTTTCTCCCTGTCATCGGAATCTATGGCGATGGCGGCAAATGTTCCATTGAATCCTTTCTCCGACAAATTCTCCGAACAGATTAAATTGGCAAATTGCAGGTAAAAATACACCAGTTCATCATCCCAGCAAACTTTAAAAGAGAGCAGATCGAAGATTCCAGAAAGGGCATTTTCGTTTTCCGGATAAACATAATCCCCATCTCCTTTATCATCTCCTGAGGGATCAGCCACAGAAAAAAGTTCTTTGCCCCTTATGCCGTTCACAATTTCAATCTCTGGTAAAGACAAAGTCAGGACGAAATTTTTCCACTCCCTTTCCAGTTGAGGAAGGCTCCTACCATAAATTCTTGTCAGTGCCTCCCTTTGCTCATCGAAACTCTCACCTGCAGAAAATAACTGCTTAAATTTGAGCAACCCTTCGGTATCAATTAAGAATTTAACAAAGGAACAAAAAAGTCCTGCACCTTCGTTGGTTCCGTAACTCAGCGGATCTTTGATTAGCTTCTTTAGTTTAATGGAGCCATCCGCCTCCAATTTGTTCTTGGCCCAGGATAAGAGAAGCTCTGGAGCAAAATAGGAGGCGCCTCCCAGATAATAAGCCAGTCCCTCATTTAAATACACCGGTGGAAGTTTCATCTGGTTGGGAGGAAGAATGCGGTAAGAGATTATATGCACTATCTCATGGGGTGCAAATCTCTGCACGGATGCCACCACAGAATTGCTCATCTGAGATCGGGCTAAGGAGGCTTCCATTCCAAATAGCTCACCGACCTCCTCGGGAAAATCACATTTGTAATAATCAATTCTCTTTTGATAATCCACCCGAAGGAATTCCACCATTCTTTCATAGAACCTATCCATTCTATGAAGCAGTGAACTATCAGGTTTTTCTTTCTCTTTCTCTTTGTAGTGATAAATAAAGTGTCTGGACACCCTTTGAAGCCAACCTCTGGTGTGAATGAAAATGGGATTTGCCCCTACCATTTTCCCATCCTCCTCTATAAAATATCTCACATCTCTTTGCAAAGGACCAGCTTTGCCTTCGCGATAATACCATTCCACCTCCAACATCACATGATCCTCTTTCTCCTCACCCTTTAATATCCGATAGTTCAAGTGGCGCAGATCAACTCCTCTGAAAATCAGGCATTCCCATTGCCAGTCATAAACCCGATATTTTTCGCTTTCTTCCCTGTTCCAGAATTTCTTTGCTTTCTTTTCTGCGCCTTTCTGCAATGCTTCAACATATGCTTCAAAACAGGCTTTTGCTCTCTCGATTTTGGAGGATGGACTGGCAAAGGAACATGGCGTTAAGATCAAGCCAGCAAGAAAAAAGCAGGCGAGTTTAACTCTCTTAGCACTTATCATTTTTAACATGGTGGAATAATATCACAGCTATAAGAAGTTGTCAAACAAAAAAGCTCGAGGCAACCTTTTGCTTCGAGCTTTCTTTGTCTGGAGAGGACTAAATTTCAGCCTTCAAAATCCTGGCTTATCCCCGTGAGGACAGAAACCATGGGGATGAGGTGGTCCAAACTTTTGTCCCATTTTCTCTTTGGGCCACCTTTCTTTCATTCTCGTGAACTTTTTGAACTGCTCCCTGGTAAGAATTTCCTTCATAGCCATCTTCCTGTCCACGTTGTTCTTTAGAAGCCGTTTTTGTGTCTCTCCTATTTTTTCCACCAGTTTGGAGATCTCCTTCTGGCTGGGCTTCTCCTGCATCAAAAGATGTCTCAGTTCCAATCGCGAAGTCTTCAAATCTGCCTTCAACCCAATCTCAGTCTTTTTGAAATTAAGTTGAATCTCCTTGATGCTCTCCATCTGCTCGTCGGTCAAGCCCAGCTCATCTGCGATCTCCCCAAAAGCTGGATGAGGTGGCTGAGCATGAACAGAGGAAAAGACCAATGCTAAGGCTCCTAAAAGGACGATCATAAGAAGGAACGAGGTTGCTTTCATCAACTTTCACCTCCTTTGCATGAAATAGAAGTTTGAGTTGGACTTATTTAAAATATCCTAAAATCTACATCTTCACTCATTCGGACTTTTTCCAGCGAGGACCTTCTCCTCTGATCTGTCGTATGGTCTCTTTCAGCCTTTGTTCAAATTTCTCCTGAAATAAAAGTAGCCTGGCCTGTTGCTCTAAAGTAAGCAGATCCTTCGTTTTCTGTAAAAACTTCTCCTGGGCCGATTGAAATTCCCTGTGTGCATTTTCAAAAGCTATCAGAGTCCCTTTCAGCTTTTTTTGGTTATCCTCTGATTTTAAGATCTTTTCCAGCTCCCCTAAAATATCTCCTTTTTTCTCTTGAAATCTCCTTCTGGCATCTTGAAATTCTTTCAAAGCTGGTAGAAATTGTATGGATTGTTCGGAGGAGAGGTCTAAAGCTTCCAGAAGCCTCCACATGCGCAAGGTTTCGATGTTTTCTCTGATTCGTTCCCTTTCCTCCGGATGCACGGAACGATCGCCAAAGGGTGGTGGAGGACCTTGAGCGGCAAGCCGGTTCAAAGGTAGAAAGATCAGGATTAATAAAACGAAATTGCTTATCTTCCTTTTTTTTATCATGAGCACCTCTTCTGTTTTTTTAAAGTAAAATCTTTAGCTTTTCTGTCCTCAAGTGAAAACCTGTTCTAAATTCTACAGAACATCTCTGATCTGAAGACCCTTTATCCTCTCCTCCAGCTGTTTGAGTTCCTCTAAGTTCAGCTCATTCAGAATTGAAGTTAGGCTTCTCTGACTCAAATAATCCTCCTCTAACAGTTTTTCGGTCAATTCTAAATCCTGGTCCTTGCCGTTGAAGAGAAAAGTCTGTAAAGGATAAGATCGTTCACCTTGAGAGGAGAGAATCTCTGCCAGTTGTTCCGTATAGGGAGAAGGTTCCGAAACAAATATAAATGTCTGTGTGATCAGCTCCTCCTGAGACATTTCTTTGTTATCTTTGTCATTGGTAAGAAGTATCAAGCTGATTATCGCCACAGTCAGAACAGATAAAAGTCCAAACGCCCATCTAAGCTTAGGGACCCAGGCTCCTCTTAGCTTGCCTTGCCCCTGGATTTTCGATCTCACCTGAGGCAAAAGGTTA
>JAOZNS010000116.1 GCA_029933635.1 Candidatus Zixiibacteriota bacterium
ACCAACGAAAAACGCCAACTTCATTCTTAAGATTCTTTTCTGATTGAAATTCCACCCACTGATCTGGAGAAAAGCCTAAATCAAATACCCCCGGGGCGACTCGAACGCCCGACCCTCTGCTTAGAAGGCAGATGCTCTATCCTGCTGAGCTACGGGGGCCTGCTCAGTTAATAGTTCATAGCATGCTAAAAAATTGAAGATTTTTATCAGAAACATCTACCATGAACTATTAAACCGATTCATCTCGGGGTGAGAGGATTTGAACCTCCGACGGCATGGTCCCAAACCATGTGCGCTACCAGGCTGCGCCACACCCCGATTATACAATCTTTTAGTTTAGAGGCTTAACCTTCACAAATTATCAAAAGATGCTGTCTGAAGATAGGTTAACCTCAGTAATTACGCAAAAAATATAAACTATATAGGCTGGGTGTCAAGAAAATTGTCTCGATTCTCAATTGGCGGTTATGTCACGATGGGTGCCAAGCTCTTTTAGCCTTATTAGCCATAGGTCGGGTTGCGATACCCTCCTTGGCAGAAAAGCTACCCGACATTTCTTATTGTCGGACATCCTTCGGAAGCCCGACCTACCTGCTATATGCTTAATTCGGATCTCTTAAAAAAACCTCACCCCCTATCTCCCCCTCTCCACAAATGTGGAGAGGGGGACTAAGGGGGAGAGGTAAAAGAAATTATAGCCATAGGTCGGGTTGCGATACCCTCCTTGGCAGAAAAGCTACCCGACATTTCTTATTGTCGGACATCCTTCGGAAGCCCGACCTACCTGCTATATGCTTAATTCGGATCTCTTAAAAAAACCTCACCCCCTATCTCCCCCTCTCCACAAATGTGGAGAGGGGGACTAAGGGGGAGAGGTAAAAGAAATTATAGCCATAGGTCGGGTTGCGATACCCTCCTTGGCAGGAGAGCTACCCGACATTTCTTATTGTCGGACATCCTTCGGAAGCCCGACCTACTTGTAAATTTCATCGTGGTTGCATTTGCACACCTGCACGTGTCTTTGTCGAAATTTCCATGAACCTGAGCTTGATTTTATTGAAGTGACGTAGAGGATCGGTTCGATAGCTCCCCCACATTTGGGGCAGTGCACCACGTGTTTTTCCCTTTTAACTTTATCTGCGAATGTGGTGATTTTTCGAGGCATAAACCATTCTCCTTTCTATTGGAAATCGTCTTTTCTTATCACATCTTGATCCCCTCATATATAGCATGGTGAACCTTGTTAGTCCAAACCCATCCAAACTTACTATAAAAACGCAACCTGGCAAGATAATTTTTGACACAAGACCAAAAAGACCTCAAAATTCCTTCAGACGTTGAGCATGGCGATAAAACCTTCATTTTCCTAAAAAGAAGACGCCGATCAGTATTAAAAGAATTCCTATCCATTTAAAGGTGGAAAAAGGTTCTGAAAAGATTTGCCAGGAGAAAAGGACTATCAGAACATAACCCAACCCCATCATCAAAGGATAAGCATAGGATATGTCTATCCGAGATAGCACCACCATATACATGCCAACGCTGGAGACATACGACAGAAGTCCTAAAATAACGAAAGGGGTGGTAAAGATTTTAGGAAAGCTTATCAGAAGTTGGTCAACCGAGATGATACCAATTTTGTTCATCCCCGCCTTCAGGAAAAGATGACCACAGACGTTCAAAATAATGGCGGAAAAGATTAAAATCATTCCAGACATGACCGGGGTCTCCTCAATATTTAAAAATCTTATTCAGCCCATTGTGTAAATTTAAAATAATCATATGGGATGTCAATACAAAACAACGAACATTTAGACTAAACAAAAAAAGCAAACACCTTTATATCTTTCTCACTTGTCTATCCGCTTGCCAATCTTTAACGGTGTGGGATCTTTCTATGGCACAAATTTGATTCCGGCGCAGACTTTCAAGCAAAATCGAACATTACCAAACGTGGAAAGCAATTCAAAAATTAGTTGACAAGATTGCATAAACGATTGTAATATCTTATATGAATATAAGGGATTTCTGTGAAAAATCTGGCTACAGACAGTAGTCAGGTGTCCCGTGTTCTTGACACTATTTATAGTTGACATGAAGAAAAAACTTTTCATAAGCCACGCATCCGAGGACAAAGATGATTTCGTGCGACCGCTGGCAAAAGCGTTGTCAGACGACTTTGACGTATGGTACGATGAGTATCAATTAGTAATGGGCGATAGCCTACTAGAGAAAATAAGCAAAGGCTTGTCCACATGCGATTTTGGCGTTGTAATCCTAAGCCAACATTTCTTCGCAAAGAAATGGACTCAACAAGAATTAAATGGTCTTTTTGCCTTAGAGGAAAGAGACAAGAAGGTCATCTTGCCGGTCTGGAAAGGTATTTCCAACGAAGACGTGAAAAGGTATTGTCCCATTCTTGCTGATCGTGTGGCTGCAAAAGCCGAGGACGGAGTGGACAATGTTGTCAAAGAGATTAAGAAAGCTGTTATGTTCTTCGAACGTGGCAGATCAGTCGAGAAGCCGATGCCTGGATTACATAGGTTACGTATGTCTCTTCAGAAGAAGACCGAAAGAGAGCGCTCCAAGCGTATTGTTTGTTCTCCGCAAGGGGTCTCAATTGTAATGAACGCCGTAAAACAAACCATCGATACGTTGCATGATCAGATCCAGTCCTTGCGTGGGCAGCCGTCTGGCAAAGGGATTCGCATAGATGGACCGAAAGGTAACACAAACGAATATCAAATTAAAGTTTGGGTGGGACAAATATGTCTTAAGGTGTATTATAGGAACAACGTTATTAACAGCGCTATGGATGCACAAATAGAGTTTTTCATATTTCACTCCAAGATTAATTCTTGGGGGCGTATTTCGCAATCTAATGATAGAGAAAGCTACTCTCCCCACATCGACTTAAATGATAATGTATTGTGGAGATCCAAAGGAGGGCAACTGCTCAGTTTTGTAGAGTTGGTTGATAAATGGTTGGAAAAGTTTTCTAAAAGGATAGAAAAAAGATGAGCTGGCTTATGCCAGTTACTCGGACATCATCCACTTGTCAGGTGACCTTGATTACAAAGTGCTTTTAGGTGAGTTATCCTAATCTATCCAGTTCGCTGAGCAGTTCTTTTAGATCTGGCTTTTCGTCGGGTTGAACACAGACTTTTCTGTAGCGAACGATTCCCAGTTTGTCCACAAAGAAGATGGCGGGATAAACATATTTTCCCTCAGGATGGCTGGCATGCACTCCATATTGCTGGCTCACAGACAGGGCGGGGGGATCGAAGGCTGAGCACTTCTCATTTTTCAAAATAGGAAACCGGATTTTTTTCTTCTGCTTTATCTTATGAGAGATCCACCTTTCATCCTGGGTGAGCAAAAGCACCTCCGTATCTTTTTGTTGAAGGTGCTCATAAAGATCATTTAGTTCATCCAACCAATCCAGATAAAATTTGTTCCTTCTTCCTTCACAAAACAGGATCAAAAGATTTTTCCGTCCCTGAAAATCGGAAAGACTTACCTTTTTACCCTCTGAGTCCTTCAGCACGAAATCGGGCGCAAACATTCCCACCCGCAGTCGGTTTACGTTGTCCATACTTGGTCCTCAAACAGGATGACGCAGACTTTTAACTTCAATAGCTTCCTTTTTCGGCAAATTCGCTTTTAAAGCCCTGTTTCTCAAAAAGCATCACGATCGCTTTCTTACTGGCTTTCGACTTGTGCCAGCTTTTTCTGGGGACCAAAAAGGCATCTCCCGCCTTCAATTTCACCTTTTCATTATCCGATTCGATTTCGATCTCCCCAGAGATGACATAGAAAAACTCATCATATGGATGTTTGTGTTTAAGGTAATCCCCTTCAAACAATCCCAGAAATACATGCGATCCATCGACGTTGACTAAGGGGAAAGGGGTATAAGGTTTTTTGATCTTTTGAGCCTCTTTGAGAACGTCGATCTTAGGCATTTAACCCTCCTTTGGAAATGGGTGGCTTATCTTAACAGGGTTCAGAAAATGACGGCAGTTGTTTCATTTGAAAAGAGTTTGATGAATCAAGATCCATCGATTGACTGTGCGAGGCTGGAAGCCCAGCCTGCTTCAATGATATCCCTGCAACTCAGACTGAGGTCCTTCCATAGTCACAATTTTCAAACAATACGCAACTTCTACAACGGGGATTTGCCGCCAGGCAGGTGTTTCTTCCATGTGCAATCAAATTGAGATGGAATTGATAGATCAGACTTTTGGGGAGCAAATCTTCCAAAATCGTTTCTGCATCTTTGGCACTGGCTTTAGGGGGAACCAAGCCCAACCTTTTGGAGACCCTTTCCACATGCGTATCCACCGGCATGGCGGGTCTTTTCAAGGAAAAAAGTAAAACGCAGGCTGTAGTTTTTTCTCCCACCCCCTTGAATTTCTTCAAATAATCTTCGATTCTTTCCGTCCTCCACCTTTTTAAAAATCCCAAATCCAGATTATGATTCTCCTCATATATCTGATTAAGAACATCTTTAATTCTCCTCGCCTTAATGTTTGCCAGTCCTCCACCCCTTATGGCATCGGCAACCTTCTTTACGCTTGCCTTCCTCACCTGTTCCCAGGTTTTGAATTTTGATCTTAAGTTGGAATATGCCTTATGGCTGTTATGGTCTGAGGTATTCTGGGAAAGGATCGTAGCGATCAGCTCTGAAAGGGGATCGGCATGAATTTTCCATTTTTTTCTACCGTAGATTTTTTCTAATTTAAGCGAAATGCTTTGGATTCTTTTTTGCAAATTTATGCTCATTTAAGTCTTTTTCATCCTCTTCGTTTCATTTGAAAATAGAAGAAAGCTTCGATCCGGAAGGCTTTAGTTCTTGATGGAATAGTTTTACCTCCGAAGGTGGTTGAATTAATTTATCGCTCTTCCAGAAAGATTTCTTAAGTTTTTTCCCCATTAAAATCCGAACAATGACTTAAGTGCCGGGATGGCAAAATCTACAGCAAAGGCAAAGGAGACCAGATACATCAGCCAGTGAACCTCCCTGCCTTTTCCGCTCAAGAGCTTGATCAGGGTGAAGGTGATGAAACCGAAGCCGATGCCGTTGGAGATGGAATAGGTCAGAGGCATGACTATCATGATCAAGAAGGCAGGAAAGGCTTCGTCGAATTTCTCAAAGGGCAATTCTTTTACTATGGAGAGCATCAAAAAGCCCACGATGATTAAAGCTGGAGCAGTTGCCTCCTTGGGAACCACCCCAGCAATAGGAGAAAGGAATATAGCCAGCAGAAAAAGAATGCCCACCACCACGGTGGTTAAGCCTGACCTACCTCCGGCAGAAATCCCGGCCGCGCTTTCGATGTAGGTGGTAACTGAGCTGGCGGAGGAGGCACCCCCAGCTACAGCGGCCAGCGAATCCACCAGAAGGACCCGATTTATTCGGGGAAGTCCTCCCCTTTGGTCTAAAAATTTTGCCTCACTGCCCAGTCCGATAACCGTGCCCAGGGTATCGAAGAAATCTGAAAGCATCACCGAAAAGACTAAAACTGTGGCGGTCACCACGCCCAGCTTGGAGATGGCCTGAAAATCGAATCGCCCTATGGTAGAAAAATCCGGCATGGACAAAAAAGTTTGAGGCAGTTTGGCTATGTTTGGATCAGCGAACACGGTCAGGTCGGATGCGTAGTTGATAACAATTGCCAGCCCGGTGGAGCCAAGTATGCCGATCAGAAGGGCGCCCTTTACCTTGATCTTTATCAATATGGCGGTCAAAATAAGACCAAAGATTGCCACCACCACCGGTAAGTTGTCGAATCTTCCAAGGGTTACTAAAGTAGTTTCACTTTTTTGCACAAAGCCCGCCTGAACTAAACCTATGAAAGCGATGAACAAGCCTATGCCCACAGAGATTGATCTCTTTAAAGATAGAGGTATGGAATTCATCACCGCTTCTCTGAATCCGGTGATCACCAGGATGGTGATTATTATCCCCTCAAGGACAATGACCCCCATGGCGGAGGGCCATGAAAGTCCCAGACCTAAAACCATCTGATAAGAGACGATGGCATTTAACCCCATTCCTGGAGCCAAGGCGAACGGATAGTTGGTCCACAATCCCATGATGATGCACATGATCGCGGTAGAAAGACAGGTGGCGGTAAGAGAGGCGGAAAAGGGGAGAGCTTTGGCTTTCAGGGCTGGGTCACCGAAGAAGCTTAAAAAAAGCGGATTGACGAAGATGATATACGACATGGTGAGAAAGGTGGTAAACCCCGCTAAAACCTCTGTTCGCACATCGGTGCCCAACTGGTCTAATTTGAAATATTCCTTCAGCATGGTAATTTTTTGAACATCCCTCCTCAGGACGAATACAATAGACTATGGACTTCCTCCCACATCTTTTAACCTGAAAAGAATTCATCCACCAGATTGTGCAATTCTTGATAAAAGCTAAGCTGTCTTTTCTTAATAACTTGTCCTCCTCTTATTTCGCCTCAAAAAAATCTTCACTCAGGCAGAAGATTTGCAAAGAGCTGATCTGCAAGACAAACATTTTACACTGGGAGTAGATGTGAAGGTCAGGTTTACCCTACATATGGAAAACCTCTCCGTTAAATCTTCGCAAAGACATGGTGGAGAGGAGCACATTGATCGTCTTACCATCTCCTGGATAAGCGATGTCACCGAGGAGGAGGTTTTGTCTATGTCGGGCAAATGGATCAGCACCAAGGACTTTTTGACCAAAAAGATGACCGACCTGAAAAAGGTGGGCGAATCCAGCCTGACCATCGAGCCGGTGGAGGAGCTAACTTTCGATTGAGAGAAAATTATGCCTCCCATCCTGTCACAGATTATAAATTCAATAGCTGAAATTTCCCTTGCGCCCATTAAATTGGTCGAAGAGGCTAACCTATTCTTCTACGCTCATCTGGGTTTTTGGGGACAGCTTGCCTTTGATCTGATCCTCTTCTATCTTCTGTTTCTTATTGCCTACAAGGTGATAAGGGCAGTATTCGATGTTGCATTTTACGTGATAGTTCCCTCGGTGATACTCTCTTTGGTTTCCTCCTTTGTTTTTCCTTTTGCCTTTGTTGCCATCCTCCCGATGTGTTTGGCGGTTTTAATCATGATCAACATCTTCCGATCCTGAAAACGGAGTAAAGTTAAGTTATGATACTTTACTTTGTCAATAAAAAAATCAAACAATAAAGGCAGAATGAACTTCCGCCTCTATGAATATCGTAATCTTCCGCGGTGAGCACATTCATCTGCCCCATTCCCTTGCTCTGCCTTAGGATAGACCTTTTTCTTGTTACATCGGGATAACAATATCCTTACCTCTCTGAAAATTCCTCCATCAAATTCTTTTTATCCATTCAAAAATAACAATTAAAGAGGTGAGTTGTCGAAGGAATTTTGAAGCATCTATTTTTATGCCGGGTCCTTATTTTTAACCAAGCGAAAGCATAATGGTCTATCCTCTGTTTTAAAAGCTCTAAAGATAGGTGGACGCTTTTATTGAGGCTAACGGTCTGGTGGGGGGCCTTGATTATATAGATAGTTAATTAGATATATTGCATCATCAATGTCAATCAGACCATCATAATTGCAATCCCCTATCCACAAAGGATCAGGAGCAGGTCCATTTCGGTAAAGATAGTTTATCAAATAGACCACATCTCCTAAGTTTATCACTTCATCTGTGTTGACATCGCCACACTCCACCGGCGGCTTCTCTTGAGCGTAATAAATCAAACTGTCTCCCGCCGTGAGGTCTGTTCGGACCATCTTGAACTTTAATGAATCAGCCCACACAGTGAAGTAGACACAATGATGAGACCTTTCCGAATATCGAGTCCAGCTACTCTCTGCAGGATTGTGAAGTGGTGCTCCCCCTCCTGCTGTTATCAGGTAGGTAACTCCATTTATGGGACCGTTCCTTTGATAGAAATGGCTGTGTCCACTAAAAACCATATCAACCTTATAGGCTTCAAAAAGGGGAGAGAGGGTGTCTCTTAGACTTAGACTGCTATTATGCCCTCCGGCACAATAAGGGTGCTTGTGCATGAAAATGAAAATAAAGGTTTTAAAGTAAGCATTTCGGAGGTCAGCTTTGAGCCATTGATATTGGGGACTTGACGGTCCATAAGGTATTTCTGTATCCAGGCTGATAAAATGTGAGTTTCCATAATCGAAGGAATAATAAGATTCTGTGCTGTCAGGGTTGTTATGGGGAAGATAAAAATAATCATAAAAGAGGGGGCTTTCATATTCATGATTTCCTATGGCATAATAAAAGGGAATTTTCTGTGCACATTCGGCGCTGGAGCATATGGTGACAAAATAGGTAGACCATTGGCTTTGGCTGTATCCGTTTTCTACCAGGTCGCCGGTGTGTAAAATAAAATAAGGATCTAAGGCGACCATT
>JAOZNS010000007.1:0-14253 GCA_029933635.1 Candidatus Zixiibacteriota bacterium
CAATGCCTTTTCGAAATTTCGTTTATTTTGAAAAACCACGCCCAGATTGCCCAAGGCGGCGGCGTGAGCATGTTCATCTTTTCCTTTTTCTGCCCTATCCAGAGCTTCTTTCCAGGCGCCTTTTGCTTCATCCCATTTGCTTTGCTTATACTGAGCAATTCCGATGTGAACCAGAAGGGCGGCGGCTTCGGATGGTGTCAACTCCTGCAGTGCCAAACCGGCTCTGAAAGCCTTAATTGCGCTGTCATACTCATAATTGTCTAAGTGTTTTTGTCCTTCTTCAAAAAATGTTCTCAAATTCAGGTTTGGGCTTTGCGGTATGCCATCTTCATAGCGTGTAGGTTCTCCAGTTTCTCTTTCGAGCAGTTGATCAATCTTTTCCTCGATTCGTTTTTCGGTTTCTGCCATCTCTGGGATCGGCTTTACCTTTTCTTCAATCTTGCTTGGTTTAAGCAGGTCGATTATGGGATAGATTCCTGCTAAAAATGCCAGAACGATGGTGATAATTAGATCTCTGGTTATATTCAAATCTGGATTTCCCTGCTTTGCGTCCAATATGATTTTTCCGATTCCTCCTATCAGGATCAATCCAGCAATTATCAGAAGGAGGATTTTCCAAAACATTATTTAAACTCCCATTTGTACCGTCGTGGATAATTCATATTTGATTTATCAAGCAGGCTACGCCATGCTTGACCTACGCTTCCACCATTTTTTCTAACCGAGCCATGAAGGCTCGACTACGCATAGCGGAGGCTTCACACCTCCACCAATCAACTTAATCTTAACCGGCCTCTTCTGCTTAATCTGTTTGATCTGTTGGGAAAAACATCCGTTGCATCCGTTGACAACTTCACACCATTCGTTCGTTGGTCAGGGGTGCCCTCACCCCTGACCTTGTTGTCTTTGGTTCAGGGTAAGGGTACCCTGAACCAACGGGTGACATCGTAGTTGCCCAATTTATTGAGCTGGCTCGATCGTCAAGATGCTTCGCATTCACCTAACAACCACACACAGGCTGAAGCCTGCGGCTACACCAATCAAACCTATTAAAATCACACTGGAAGTATAATGCGGAGAGAGAAAAGAATCAACTTCTTTTGAGAAAAATATTCTTGATCGCAGAGATCAAAGTCTGGTCCTGATGGGGAAAAACGGTTCGCAAATCCAGAACGAATCTCTCATTTTCGATCCGTCCTATGATGGGAGGAGAGTGTTGTCTGAAAAGCTGAGCACAGTCGTTGGGTGAGCACCCTTTGATCTCGAAGGAGATAGCTATGGTCGGTAAAGTTTCACCGGGAAGCGACCCACCACCCACCGTGCTTTGAGTTTGATGAAGGCTAACCTTAATGTTCGATTTGCTTAATTTTTGTTTGATTCTCTCGGCCCTTTTTTCTAAATCCTTCAACGGGGCGCTTATCATTTTCCAGGCGGGGAGTTTCTGGGTAGCTTCTCCTTTCAGATAGTAAAGCAAAATCCTTTCCAGCCCGGCAAGAAACATCTTATCCAGCCTCAAGGCACGATGCAGGGGATGCCTCTTGAGAATTTCGATGTATTTCCTTTGACCTAAAATTATACCCGCCTGTGGTGCGCCCAAAAGCTTATCTCCGGAGAAACAGACCAGATCGGCACCAGCCGAAAGAGCTTCGAAAGCGGTGGGTTCGTGTGCCAGACCAAAATCTTCGGTTCTGAGGAGAACTCCACTTCCCAGATCTTCCACCACACATAGATTCCGCTCCCTTCCCAGCTTGACCAAATCAGCTATGGATGGCCTTTTCACGAATCCGATCATCCTGAAGTTGCTCTGATGAACTTTAAGCAGAAGGGCGGTATCAGATGTGATAGCATTTTCGTAGTCCGATATGGAAGTCTGGTTGGTGGTTCCCACCTCCCTTAGCTTTGCCCCGCTTAAGGTTAATATCTCTGGAATTTTAAAGCCTCCTCCTATTTGCACCAGTTCACCACGTGAGACTATCACCTCTTTGCCGGAAGCCAGGGCGGTTAAGATCAAAAGCACCGCTCCGGCATTGTTGTTTACTGCCAGTGCCGCCTCGGCTGGGGTAAGGGCACAAAGAAGCTTTTCCACAAAGATGCCCCTTTTGCTCCTCTTTCCCTCTTTGAGATCAAACTCTAAATTATTATAGGAAGCGCTTATATTCTTAATAAAAGATAAAGTCTCCTCATCCAAGGGCGCACGCCCTAAATTGGTATGGAGAACCACACCAGTGGCATTGATCACCGGCTTTAAAGAAAAGGAAGTTAGTTCATCTATTTTGGCTTTCACCTGATGGATTATTTCTTGGATGGAGATCGGCTCTTTACCCTTCTTCACCTGTTCCCTGGTCCCCCCCACCACCTGTTTGACCGCCTCAGCCACCAAGGAATGAGAGAGTTCGGAAATGTCGGGCTGAAGTTCGGGCAACTCCAAGATCCTTTCCACGCTTGGAATCTGCCTCAATTTGCTCTGATTCACGTTTTCACCTGAATTCGGCATGTTTCATCCTCTACTATTTCCCCGATCACCATTGACTCAGGCACCCCCTTGGAGGCTAATGTGTCCAGCAGCTTCTTCTCTTTCTCTTTGGAAACCGATATGAGCAATCCCCCGGAAGTCTGAGCATCGGATAGAATCAGTTTTGCTTCTTGGGTAATCTCTTTATCCCAATCGACTTTGTTCTGTAAAAATTTGAGATTCGCTAAGGTTCCGCCCGGAACCACCTTTTGTTTTGCCAACTCCCAGGCAAAATCAATCACCCGAACTTTTGATAGACAGATTTTTGCTCCTCTCTTTGAAGCACGAACCAACTCATACAAGTGCCCCAAAAGCCCATAGCCGGTGATGTCCGTTGCGGCATTGCTTCCAACTTCTAACATTGCCTCAGAGGCGGATTTATTTAAAAAGGTCATTATGCTGACAGCTTCCTCCACCACATTTTGCTCGACCAAATCCTTTTTGATCGCTGTGGTTATGATCCCAATCCCCAAGGGTTTGGTCAATATCAAAGAATCTCCGACTTTAGCATTCTTGTTGCTGATTATCTTTTCTGGATGAATTATTCCGGTCACCGCCATTCCATATAATGGCTCTTTGGTTTTGAGGGTATGTCCGCCTATTATGGGCACGTCGGCCTCACCTACTTTGTCTGCACATCCTTTCAGGATTTCATCCACCGCCCATAAAGGAACAGACTCTGGAGGAAAACCTAAAAGATTCAAAGCGGACAGGGGTTTTCCTCCCATGGCGTAAATATCACTTAAAGAATTAGCCGCGGCAATTGCTCCGAAATCGTAAGGGTCATCCACCACCGGCGGGAAAAAATCCACCGTTTGGACTAAAGCTAACTCATCGGAGATCCTGTAAACTCCCGCATCATCCACCGAGTTGAAGCCAATCAACACATTTGGATTTTTTATCTTAGGCAAATGACCCAGAACCTGGGTCAGGTCTTTCGGACCACATTTTGATGCTCACCCGAAACTGGAGGCCAAAGACGTCAGTTTTATTTTCTCCTCTGCATTCATCTCGCCTCTTTCGAAAAATTCCAATGCCTGCCAAGTTAAGAAATTTAACGAGCACTGAAACCACTCATATTTCGATCACCTTTCCCACACCATTTGAAATAAAATCCTTTTGATATTCATCCTTAAATAACCTCCTGGTTCTATCTCCGGAACAATGGCAGGGGGCGACCTTTTTGACTTCCAACTCCCTGAAGGCTTTGACGATCTTTTTTAATTCGGAATCACTTGATCCGGATAAATGAAAGCCGCCCAAAACCAGATAAATATCTTCTCCAGTTATCTTCTTGACCTCTCTCAGTATGTCCACTATTCCAGGATGAGCACAGCCGGTTATCACCACCAAACCCTTGGTGGTTTTAACTATCAAAGATTGCTCTTTTATCCAGGTGCCCAATTCGCCGGTGGTGCTCACGCTTTCGAAAATCACTGCTGGATCGTCAACCTCAACTACTTTCGCTTTATACGATTGGACCTTCTTTTTGAAATCGCGGGGGAACGATCTTGGTAAGTATACGGTAAGGTTAGAGTTTTTCTCCAATATTCCCCAAAGTCCACCGGTATGATCTCCATGTATGTGCGAAAGCACAATTATGTTTATATCTTTCGGGTCTATCTTTAAATTCTTCATGTTATCCAGCAAGGTGAAATCATCGGCACCAGTATCAAAAAGAATATTTTTATCCTTTACTTTAACCAAACAGGAAAACCCCCATCCGGTCTTTAAATCGGGATCATACAGGTAGTTGTCATAAAGGGTGATCATTGTAACCTCCGCTTTTGCTGAATCGTCCTTAACCTCTTTGGCAGGTATTGTTCCTGCAGGGTGGGACAAAGGTGCCAGAGTAATCGGAAAAATAAGGAGGATGATGAAGGCGAATATCCGCATAACATTTTTTAACATCGAGGCTTATAATTAGAACTAAAATTAGCAGAAGTGGTGGGGCTCGAACCCACCTCTCCCGGTCCAACCGGGGGGACTACGGATTTAAAGTCCGCGCAAACTACCAGATGCTATCCACTTCCGTTAAACAAAATATATACTAAACTTTTCATTTTGCAATTCTTTTGTTTAATTTAAGGATTAACATGGATGATGTAAATATCGGGGCTGTTGCCCAACTCTGTTGGCGGGCTGAATGCCTGGCCCTATGGTTGTTAAGTTTTTGTCTCCGATAAGGGCGGGAATTCATCCGGCCCAACAATCTGACTTCGGAAACAGCCTCATAGAATATATCAATTTGATCGAGATACAAAAGAAAGATTTAATCCTGAGATCGATCATATTTTCCCTCAAGATCCTATAGAAAAACAAACTGAAGAGTATTATAATGTAGTAAATACTATATGGGATATGCAACCAGTTCGACATATACGCTTCGCTTTGTCTCGCCCTTCGGGACATCACCTTCGGCAACGTCGTACATGCGACCTCACAGAGGAGTGCGTCCGGTTCAAAAGCCACAACCAGCAGTTTCTTTCCGCTTTGAAGGAAGATGTGCCGGTGGGGAAAAGGTTGACCTTTCTGCTTCAGGAGATGAACCTTGAAGCCAACACCATCGGAGCCAAGGCGGCAGAGGCCCCGATATCACAAAAGGTGATTTTGTTAAAAGAGGAGATAGAGAAGATAAGAGAACAGGGCAGAAGATCGAGTAGAGTTGT
The DNA here is from genome assembly GCA_029933635.1 of Candidatus Zixiibacteriota bacterium. Taxonomy (GTDB): domain Bacteria; phylum Zixibacteria; class MSB-5A5; order MSB-5A5; family SM1-73; genus SM23-73-3. The sequence goes on from JAOZNS010000007.1 coordinate 5,182, forward strand.
CCTTAGCTGTCGGAAGACAAAAAGAGCAAAACAATTGAGATTTATACCCGTGTAAACATATTACCATAAGAGAGGCTCATAACGAGTTGAAGACGTTTATCCTAAGGGTTTATGTGATTTCTGAAATAATTAAAACCTTAGCTGGGGATCAATCTTAGATGAATATGAAAAATAAGGAGATCCTGGTGGTTCTGTCATCTCCCTCCGGGGGAGGGAAGACCACCATCTGTGAGAAACTGCTCAAAAAGCATACCGACTTTTTTCGCTCCGTCTCCGCCACCACCAGGAAAAAAAGAAAGGGAGAGAAAGATGGTAAGGACTACCTTTTTCTCAGCGAGGATGAATTTAAAAGTAGAATAAAAAGAAAAGAATTTGTTGAGTGGGCTTGGGTGCATGGCAAGCGATATGGAACGTTAAAGAAATTTGTCACTCAAGCAAAAAGGGAGGGCAAGGTAGCTCTGTTCGTGCTGGACGTGCAGGGCGGAATGGCTATGAAGAAAAAATACCCTCAAAGCGTTCTGATCTTTATTCTGCCTCCGTCCATGAAGGAGTTGAAAAAAAGACTGCTCAAACGAGGAACGGAAAAAAAAGAGGAGATGAAAGAAAGGCTTGAGACCGCATTGAAGGAAATAGAGTTCTGGTCCAGGTATGATTATGTTGTGATAAACGAAAACTTAAATCAGACGGTCGATCTGGTAGAGAAGATCATCTGTTCAGAGAGACAAAGATCGACCCGGTTTGATTACCCCAGGTGGAAAAATAAAAATTCAAGCCAGAAATTAAAACCCTGAGCTAAGATCACCTTTCCCCATCATTCATTGTTGAAAGGCACCACAAAAAATTGATACGGAATTGGTCTGAACTTTTAAGGAGAACTGGCTCCCCGGGTATACTGTGTTGCCAGCAAAATAACTTCCTCATCTTCTCCCTCCAGAACCTATCTAAAAGGGGAGACGAGAGATTTGAAAGATCAGGCAAAGATTTTTCCAAGAAACATCGTTTAGTTTTTTTGCCAAACTGGTCGATATCAAAAGGAGGAACTGATGGAATTAGAGGATATTGAAAAGCTGGATAAAAGGTGTAAAAACAGATATGAGGCGGTGCTTCTGGTAGCCAAGCATGCCAGAAGATTGAACCTGGAAAGATTAAGAGAAAAATCTGAGGGGGAGGAATTGGAGCCTTCTGAGGAGAAACAGACAAAGGTGGTGACTCAAGCTCTGAAGGACGTATTGGAGGGAAAGGTCGAGTTCGAACGAGTGAAGAAAGGTTAGGGGGAAACTTAAACCCAATCCCTCGGGCAAAGCCTCAAATTCAAGATAAGGAGCTATCTTGGGCGAAAAAAATCTGATAATAGTTGAGTCTCCTGCCAAGACAAAGCCGTTGAAAAAATTTTTGGGAGAAAGGTTTATGGTGGAGGCATCTGTGGGGCACGTGAAGGATCTTCCCGAGCGGAGCTTAGGGGTGGAGATAAAAAACGACTTTACGCCTCACTATCAGATAATAAAGGGTAAAAAGAAGATACTGGATCAACTTAAAGCCCGATCGGAGAAAGCTGATGCGGTCTATTTGGCGCCCGATCCGGATCGAGAGGGTGAAGCTATCGCCTGGCACATTGCCCAGGAGATCAAAAAGATCAATCCAAAAATCTTTCGAGCCTCCTTTAATGAGATCACCAAGCAAGCAGTGCTCAAGGGAATAGAGCAGGCAGGCGAAATCGACATGAATAAGGTTAATGCCCAGCAGGCGCGCAGGATTTTAGATCGGCTGGTGGGTTACAAGATTTCGCCCCTTCTGTGGAAAACTTTGTATAGGGGTTTGAGCGCTGGAAGGGTGCAATCGGTGGCTTTGCGGATCATCTGCGAAAGAGAGGAGGCTATCCGTAACTTCGTCCCTCAGGAATACTGGAGCGTGACCGCCATATTGGAGACTGAGGATAAAAAGTCTTTTTCTGCCAAGCTGGTCAAAATCGATGGAAAAGATTTCAAGATATCCGACCAGAAGGAGGTAGAAGGAATCTGTTCAGACATCAAGGGTAAAAGATTTTTGGTGGTAAAAGTTGTCCAGGAGAAAAAAAGGCGTCATCCTTCCCCACCCTATATAACCAGCACACTTCAGCAGGATGCGGCCCGGCGATTTTCATTTTCGGCTCAAAAGACCATGCAGATAGCTCAAAAGTTATATGAGGGGGTGGAGCTGGGGGAAAAAGGAGCGGTGGGTTTAATCACCTATATGCGCACCGACTCCTTCAGGATTGCGGAGGTGGCCCGGAAGGCGGCAACCCAACTCATCCGGGAAAATTACGGCAGAGAATATCTTCCCTCTAAACCCAGAGAATACAAATCCAAAAAAACCGCCCAAGAGGCTCATGAAGCTATAAGACCGACCTACGTCGAGTATCACCCGGATAAGATCAAAAAGTTTTTAAGCAAAGATCAATTTAAGCTCTATCAGCTGATCTGGAACAGGTTCATTGCCTCGCAGATGAGTTCGGCAGTATATAATTCCACCACGGTTCAGATACAGGCAGAAAAATATCTTTTCAAAGCCGCAAGCACTCAACTTCTCTTTGACGGATTTTTGAAAATCTATCAGGAGGCAAAGGAGGATAATTCAGAGGAGTCCGAAGAGACGAAGCTTCCAGCTTTGAAGGAGAATGAGCCTTTAAACCTTTTGAGGCTCGTCCCTGAACAGCACTTCACCAAGCCTCCTGCGCGATTCTCGGAGGCTTCCTTGATAAAGGAGCTGGAGGAGAACGGAATAGGTCGTCCCTCAACCTATGCTCAGATCGTTTCCACCATCAAACAAAGGAAATATGTGGAGCTGAAAAACAGAAAGCTTTTCCCCACGGAGCTGGGAAAGACGGTAAACCAGATCTTGGTGGAGAATTTTCCCCACCTCTTCGATGTAAAGTTCACCGCCAGCATGGAGGAGGAGCTGGACAAAATTGAGCTGGGCCAAGAGGTATGGGTTAAGGTGCTGAAGGATTTTTACGTTCCTTTTCAACAGAACTTAGAGGAGGTGGAGAACAATAAAAGTGTCCTCAAGAAGCTGACTCAACAAAAGACGGATCAGATCTGCGACCTATGTGGAAGCCCCATGATCATCCGATGGGGTAGGAATGGAAGATTCTTAGCCTGCTCCGCCTTCCCCGAATGCAAAAACACCAAGCCTCTGCCCGGAGACGATAACGGAAAGCTTGTTTCTGATCAAAAGTGCGATCTCTGCGAGGCTCCTATGATGATCAAAATTAGCCGATATGGTCGGTTCCTCTCCTGTTCCAGATACCCGGAGTGTAAATTTACCCGGCCCCTCTCCATCGGGGTCAGCTGTCCCCAGGAGAACTGTGATGGTTTCTTGATAGAGAGAAGGACAAAAAAGGGGAGGGTCTTTTTTGGGTGTTCCAATTATCCAAAATGTAAGTTTGCCACCTGGGATAAGCCGGTAAATCAGCCTTGTCCCAACTGCAATGCTGGATTTATGCTGGAGAAATCCTCCAAGGCTAAGGGAAGGTATTTAAAATGTCCCAAATGTGGCTATGAGGTAATACAGCCGGTGGAAAAGTCGACAGATTAAGCTGACAAAACAGATATAAGATTTGCAAAAATTGCTCAAAATTTTTTAGCTCAAACCGGACAGGATTCATGCAGGGGTTTGAAAGAGAGAAAAACAATTTTATTCAATATATCCAGAGGGAGAGAAACTTTTCGCCCAATACGGTCGCTTCATACGAGGATGCTCTCTCAGTCTTTGGTTATTTCCTGAAAAGGAGGGGGGTTGCACAGGACTTCCTTCACCAGCTCTCTCGACCGCTTCTTCGGGATTTTTTGGTTTTTCTAAAAAGGAAGAATTTAAAGGAAAACACTATCGCTCATAGAGCCTTCGTTTTAAGATCATTTTTCAAGTATCTTCTAAGGAAGGGGAGGACCGAGATCGATTTGGGCTCATATCTGATAGGTCCTAAAAAAAGGAGGACCCTTCCTTCCTTTTTGACCATCTCGCAGATGGAGGATCTGCTCAAACTCCCCTCCCGGGATGATGTCATCGGCTCCAGAGACTTAGCCATCTTGGAGCTTTTTTATAGCACGGGAATGCGCCTTTCGGAGCTTTCTGAACTCAAACTATCCTCCATAGATTTCGATGGGGAGTTGATTCATGTGATGGGCAAAGGGAAAAAGGAGAGGATCGTTCCAGTTGGAGCCGAAGCGTTAAGCGCTTTGAAAAATTATTTAAAGCGGCGCAAACTTGCTTTTAGGGATTTATCGAAGGTGGAAGGTGAAGCGGTATTTTTAAATCGATCCGGCAGAAGACTTACCTCTCGCAGCATAGGTAGAATAGTGAAAAAGTATGCCCGAAAAGTCAGCGAGGAGAAAAAAGCCAGTCCCCATATGTTAAGGCACACCTTCGCCACGCATCTTTTAAATGAGGGGGCAAATCTTTTAACCGTAAAGGAGCTTTTGGGACACCAAAGCCTTTCCACCACCCAGATTTATACCCATGTAACCACAGAAAGGCTGAAGAAGATATACAAGCAGGCGCATCCCAGAGCATAAAATTAGAGATAAAAGAAGCTCAATCCATAAAAAAGAAAAGGATATGTATGTAATCGGCATATCTGGCAGTCCCCGCAAAGAAGGCAATACGTCAATCCTGGTAAAAGAAACACTCAAGTCAATAAAGGGGGAAAAGAGATTTATCCCCTTAGGTGATTTGAACATCAATCCCTGCAAAAGCTGTGATAGATGCTGGAAGGAAAAGATAGAATGTGTAATAAAGGATGACATAAGGTGGATCTTAAGAGAACTTAAGCGCTGTGATGCCATGATCCTCGGTTCTCCCTGCTATTTCAAATCCGTAAGTGCCCAATTGAAGATGCTTTTGGATAGAAGCGTTTCGCTTTACAGCGAAAAGAAAGGCTGTTTAACAAACAAGGTGGGGGCAGCGATAGTTACTCAGGATGTGGGTGGTTGGGGTGGAGCGCTGGTTGTGCAGACCATAAGAGACTTCTATGATACCCATAGAATAGTTTATGCCGGTTCGGTAGTTGGTGTGGGTGGTGAAAAGATAGGACATGTGAAAAAAGATAAACCAGCTTTTGAAAGAGCCCGAAAGTTGGCTGGAAGAATCATGGAGTTGGTGAAATTGACAAAGAGGGGATAGAAGTCTGACTTTATCTTAAATCTATTAGCTTAAGGACAAAATCGCTTTACCGCGACTTTCTATCATTGGTAAATTAACAGGGATGGATAGCAAAGTTCAAATCTGAAATTCGAGGACCAACTTAAAATGATAAGAGGCACCACCATAATCGGATTAAGACACAATGGCAGAGTTGCCATAGGGGCGGATGGTCAGGTGAGCTTGGAGGAGACCATCGTCAAACAGAATGCCAACAAGCTCCGTAAGTTATATAACGACAAAATCTTAGCTGGCTTCGCCGGCACCTCCGCGGATGCCTTCACCCTGTTTGAAAGGTTCGAATCAAAAATTGAGGAATTCAGGGGAAATCTTCCTCGGGCAGCTGTGGAGTTGGCTAAGGACTGGAGGATGGATAAATATCTGCGGAGGTTGGAGGCACTTTTGGCTGTGCTGGATAAGGAACATGCCTTGATCATTTCAGGAAATGGAGACGTGATAGAGCCGGACGATGGGATCGTGGCAATAGGTTCAGGGGGTCCATATGCCTTAGCGGCTGCCCGCGCACTGATGGCTCATTCGAACCTGGATGCAAAGACCATAGTCAGAAAATCCATACAGATAGCCTCATCCATCTGCGTATATACCAACGAAAAGATTGTCTTATTAGAGCTTACGTGACGAAACCAACTAAGGGGTAAATTATTCTCTATTGGTCTCTCTATGTCCGAAGCTGAAACTCAAGCTAATGGAAAAATTCATCCTGCTTGTGTTAATTTACTGGTTTACTTATAGTTACATTAAGAAATGACGATTCTGAACCCAACCCACTTGGTAAAAGTCAAAGTTCACCGAGCTTCTCCAAAAGAGTTACAAGTGAACGATTTTGCGAGCATTCAGATGAATATCCACTGGATCCATAGGATTTGCAGAAACGAAAGTTTTGCTATTTCACCCCCTTTTTTTCCTAAAAAGGAGAGGGAGGGTCCTCTATTTATGTTAACATCGCTAACTCCCCAAGCTTTTTTCCTTATAAAGAATCCCAGCGATTAAAATAGAGAAGGAGAAAATTTGATAATCGCTGAAACAATTAGGCATAAGATATAGAAGAAAAAAGATTTGAAAAACTTAAAATTTTGTTATATTGTTTTATTGGGAAAAAGAAGAAGATCACTTCAGAGAGGAGCGGAATAAGGGATGAGTGAGGTAAAGAGTCCAACTGTTCCTGAGGTGAGAAAAACTGAACAAGGGGAGAAACCATTGGAAAAAGACTGGAAAAGGGAACTTACCCCCAAGGAGATCGTCAAGGAGCTGGATAGATATATCATCGGGCAGGATAAGGCTAAAAAATCGGTGGCTATAGCTTTACGAAACAGGTGGAGGAGGCAACAGGTGAAGGGGGATCTCAAGGAGGAGATCATGCCCAATAACATCATCATGATTGGTCCCACCGGTGTGGGGAAAACCGAGATTGCGCGCAGATTAGCCAATTTAGCCAATGCTCCCTTCATCAAGGTGGAAGCCTCCAAATATACTGAGGTGGGATATGTGGGAAGGGATGTGGAATCCATGGTAAGAGACCTTACCGATTTGGCGGTCAGCATGGTGAAAAGGGAAAAGGCGGAGCAGGTGAGATCAAAAGCAGAAAGACAGGCGGAGGAGAAGATACTGGATTATCTTTTGCCGCCCAAGCCCCGACGCAAAAGAACAGATTTACATACACAAGAATATAATTTACCTTCCTTTTCCTTTCACGAATCGAACCCGGAGAGTTTGGAGGAAAAATGGGAAAAAACCAGAGAAAAGTTAAGGGCTCAACTGCGTCAGGGAAAACTGAACAAAAGAACGATCGAGATCTCCGTGCCCAATGATAGATTTCCCATAATTGAGGTCTTCTCTCCTCAGGGGATAGAGGAGCTGGGAGTCAACTTTCAGGAGATGTTCTCTGGCATGCTTCCCAAAAAGACCAAAAGGAGAAAGGTAACCATAAAGGAGGCCCAAAGGATCCTAACCCAAGAGGAGATCGGAAAACTGGTAGATATGGAGGCGGTGATCTCCGAATCCATAGAAAGGGTGGAAAATTCCGGCATAATCTTCATCGACGAGATCGATAAGATAGCCGGGGAGAAGCCAAAGGAGGGACCGGATGTGTCCCGGGAAGGGGTTCAAAGGGATCTTTTGCCCATAGTGGAGGGAACCAATGTAATGACCAAGTACGGGATGGTCAAAACCGATCATATTCTATTTATCGCCGCAGGTGCCTTTCATACCTCCAAACCTTCAGATCTGATTCCGGAGATGCAAGGGAGGTTCCCCATTCGAGTGGAGCTGGATAGCTTAACCACAGAAGATTTCGTTCGCATCCTTACCGAGCCCAAAAATGCTCTAATCAAGCAATATATCGCCTTGATGCACACCGAAGGGGTGGAGCTATCTTTCACCGATGATGCCATCAGAGAGATCGCCCGAATAGCCAATCTGGTCAACGAGCGAGCAGAAAACATCGGAGCCAGACGACTTCACACGGTGATGACCACACTTCTGGAGGATGTCATGTTCAGATTGCCGGATCTGAAGACCAAAAAGGTGAAGGTCACCAAGCAGATGGTGGAGAAAACTCTCAAAGATATAGTGGAGGATGAGGATTTAAGCCGATACATTTTATAGGCTTCGGTCTTTAAGAAGAGAGAATGGTTTCGTTTTATATATGAGTATTTTTAAAAATATCCGATTCATACTTATGTTTTTCGGGGAGTCCCTTGGGGGCTCCCATAATAATTTAGGCAATAATCTGCGGATTTGAAGAGTTTGGGGTTACAGATTGGAGATGGGTGAGGTCCTATCCGACAGGCTTCAGACTGCAATGAAGAAAGGCAAAAATTAACGAGAGAAGGTTCTGGATGTTGATCCTCCCATTCTTGAGGCATTCGTTGCCGAGGCTGGAGTTGAAGCACAATCAGTCGGATATGGGCGAAGCCCTATTGGACAAACTCTTCTTTTATTTCAAAACGCTTGATTAAAGTAGGATTTTTGCTATGGGTGACAAAATAAAATGCCCAAGGTGCCAACAGCAGACGTTTGAAAATGCTCGATATTTGATCATCCGGGATAAGATGATATGCTTCAACGGCAAGTGTCTAAACTGCGGATACGAAATTACAGCAGAAAGCTTGTTTGAATCGCTGACCACTGAATTTAACTTGGAGACAGATTTCAATAGTTTGGAGACACCGTTAGAATATGTTCTTTCTAAGGTTCCAAGTGATCAGTCAGAAATTCGAAATCGCATCCTGCAGGCACTGATTAAAATGTATGAGCGAAAAGCAAAACAAAGTGACAATGAAGATGAAGTTGAGAGATACCTTTGCAAAAAGATTAGCTGTGAACAAACACTCGAAGGCAAGAAATATGACGAGGCGACCATTTGGATGAGAAAAGGAGTTTTTTACTGGCAGGATAAACGTCAAAATTGGAAAGCCGTAGAGTGCTTTGAACAGGCAGCTTCCTTAGGTTTGGTGGTATCTCATGGAATCTTATCATTCCTATATGAAGATCTGGAAAAGTTTGATAAAGCGCTAAAGCATCTTGACGCTGAATATGCATTGGAGGACAAAGGTCAATTTCCTTCCAGCAAGGAACTTGAAGAATATCGACAGAATATATACTTTGAAAGAAAAGGCAAACTTCTGTTCAAAAAGGGTGACTATGAGGAAGCCATAAGCTTTCTTCAAATGGTGAATTACACCCCTGAAATGGAGAGGTATGCCCTTAAGGATATGAATGTTGTGCTTCCTGAAGAGGCAAAAGAGAGAGCTGCTTTCTTTGATAAAGAATGCGCACAATCCAATATTTCCGTCAAAGAGCTAATGTTAAAATCGTTTGTGAGACTAAAGGACTACGATCAGGCCATGGACACATATAATGAGATGCTTTCGCTTG
>JAOZNS010000007.1:14263-26348 GCA_029933635.1 Candidatus Zixiibacteriota bacterium
AGACCCAACGTATGAAGCAGATGCAGAGGAGGATCCTGATCTTTTTTTCAGTTTACTAAAAACACTTGCAGAAAAAGACGTAACCAAAGCATTTGAAATCATGAAAAATATTGATCCAGAGAAGATAAATCAAGAGGAATGTAACCCTGCAATGACATTTTTGGTTTATTTCCTTAAGGGTGATATATATCTGAGGACCTATTTCTCCGGCAACAACAAGAAGAAAGAGTTGTTAAACGAGGCAAACAGGTGTTTTGAACGCGTCCACACAGTTTTTGAGGAAGAATGTTGGGGAACCTCTGTTTTTGGATTCTTTGACAATTATTGGCCAGCCGGCCCAAAAAATTGGGAGCCTTTGTTCGGTTCGATAGAGAGAATATTACCAGAAGCCCACAAAAAGCGTGGAATAATATTCGAGGAGTTAGGGAAACCAGATGAAGCCTTCGTTGAATTCAAGAAAGCCGCTGAGTATGAATATTACAACTCCCATGAAGATTTGCTTAAGAGAATGGAAGAGGCAAAGTTAAAAATGCTTAACAAGAAAGGTGCAGAGTTTTGGGCAAAAGTTGAGGCGGTTGTGAAAGGCCTTGCCATATTGAGATCGTCCGCTTCTCCTGATGTGAAAAAAGAAACCAGAGATCGTATTCTCTCACTTCTGGAGTCAATCAAAAACTCTTTTCCTGAGATTGCAAAAGAGCTCAAGGATGAATTTGATCAGAAGGCTTCACAGGAGCCATACAAGCTGCTGGCAACTTGCAGAGACATAGTCGACCAATATCTTTTTGATGAGATTTTTGAAGACTGTGGCCTTAATAACAAAGAAAACTTTTCGACAAATATGGAGATATTAGAAAAGAAAGGGGTAATCAACGGTTATGTAAGGGCTGTCATATCCTTCGTGTGGTTCTCTGGTGGAGGCGCACATCACCCGCGCAGAAAAAATAGCCGCTATATTTATAATTTAAAAGTTGAGGATGTAGAGGCGGTGATCGCAGCTACAATAAGATTTCTGGTCTGGTATCAGGAAGAATATTTAAAAATGCAAAGGAGTTAACTTGACAGGCTTCCAAAACCTTAAGCGCACCCATACCTGCGGAGAATTAAGGAAGGAAGATGTTGGCAAAACCGTCATCTTAAATGGCTGGGTGCACAGGTGGCGAAATCATGGCGGTCTTTTGTTCATCGATTTAAGGGATAGATATGGGATAACCCAGGTGGTCTTCAAGCCCGACCTTCTGGATCAAAAGACCATGAATGAAGCCTCGCATCTGAGGGCAGAGTTTGTCATCAGTGTAGAAGGGAAGGTGGACCAAAGACCGGAGGGAATGGCAAATAAAGAGTTAGCCACCGGTGAGATCGAAGTGATAGCCCAGAAGATGACGGTGTTGAATGAGGCAAAAACCCCTCCCTTCGAGATCGAGGAGAAGACCAATGCCAGTGAGGAGCTGAGGCTGAGATACCGTTATCTGGATCTGCGGCGTCCTCCTCTTCAGCATAAGATCAAGATCAGACATAAGGTCACCAAGGCGGTCAGAGACTTTCTGGACAATCAGGGATTTTATGAGATAGAGACCCCCCTTTTGATTCGGAGCACACCGGAGGGAGCAAGAGATTTTATTGTCCCCAGTCGGGTCAATCCGGGGAAATTTTATGCTTTGCCTCAGTCTCCCCAGCTTTTGAAGCAGATCCTGATGATCTCCGGCTTCGACAAATATTTTCAGATCGCCCACTGTTTGAGAGACGAGGACCTGCGAGCTGACCGCCAACCAGAGCATACCCAGATAGATATGGAGATGTCCTTCGTGACCGAGGAGGATGTCTTTTCAGTGGTGGAGGGGATGATGGCTTATGTGTTCAAGAAGGTCTTAAAGGTCGAGATAGAAACGCCCTTTCCCCGGCTCAAATTCAAGGAGGCGATGGAAAGATATGGAACCGATAAGCCGGACACCAGGTTTGATTTACAGATAAGGAACGTAACTGAATCAGTTAGAGACTCCCAGTTCAAAGTGTTTTCTGAGACCATCAGGGATAACGGCGTTGTTTGTGGCATCAATTTTAAAGGAGGAGGGGGAAGACTTTCTCGCAAGGAGATCGAAAATCTCGAACAGGTCGTTAAACAATGTGGAGCTAAAGGTTTGATATGGATCGCCCACGGGAGCGAAGGTCTTAAGTCTCCTATTTTAAAGTATATAACTTCGGAGGAGCGGTCCTCCATTGCTAACCGATTCAATTTGGAGGAAGGCGATCTTAGCTTTTTGATTGCCGATCAACCCAGCGTGGTCTTTCCCGCCCTGGGGACCCTGAGATCCCGGATAGCCGATAAATTTGATCTGAAAGACAGAACCAAATGGCATTTCTTGTGGATATATGAGTTTCCTCTTTTTGAATACAATCCCGATGAGGGGCGGTTTGGTGCCATGCACAACATTGTCACCATGCCGTATGAGGAGGATTTGGACAAGCTGGAGGAGGGCTTTGCCTCTTCTTTGCCTTTGGACCACAAGGATCATCCCTGGGCTAACATAAGAGCCCATCAGTATGATCTGGTGTTAAACGGAGTGGAGATCGCCTCTGGGGGGATCCGTAATCACAAAAGGGGAGTTCAACAAAGGATTCTGAATGCTTTGGGGATCGACGACCAGAGGGCGGAGAGGATGTTTGGATTCCTTCTAAGGGCTTTGGAATATGGAGCCCCACCTCACGGAGGCATCGCTCCCGGACTGGATAGAATAGTGGCGTTGATGACCGGATCCGATTCAATAAGGGAGGTTATAGCATTTCCTAAAACTACCCAGGCTTTGTCATTGATGGATGGAGCCCCTTCGGAGGTGGATGAGAAACAGCTTGAGGAGCTGGGGATAAAAATTGAAAAGGGGAGAAAATCAACTTAAAACGTGGTGGTCCGATTTATCTAACCAGAAACTTAAAAGTAGTTGTCCAGTTTATTGGGCTGAAAGCAGGACAAATCCAACAGCTACGATGATGAGTCCAAGCTGAGGAGGTTAAAAAGGGATATTGGCAAAACAGAAACGGATCGACATAGGGGATGTAGACCAAAGGCTCCTTTTCGGACAGGGAGGATCATATCTTCGTTTGATCGAGGATCAATTCGATGCCAAGATCATCGCCCGGGGTGACTCCATTGTCCTTTCAGGTGAAGAGGAGGAGATAGCTTTACTGGAGACTTTGTTCCACGATTTGATCAATCAGCTACGGCGAAATCACAGGCTTTCGGAAAGGTATGTTCTGTATGCCATCAACATGGTGAAACAAAACGGCATCGGACCCTTCAACGACCTGCAGGTGGGCTCCATAGTAACCTCCATCGTCACCCGGGAGAGCATAAAACCTCGCACCATCGGTCAAAGGGATTATATCAAGGCAATTGAATCCTATGACATAGTGTTCTCCATAGGTCCTGCTGGCACCGGGAAGACCTATCTGGCAGTGGCCATGGCAGTCTCCGCCCTGAAAAAACGGATGGTCTCTAGGGTGATTCTGGTGCGTCCAGCAGTGGAGGCGGGGGAGAGTTTGGGCTTTTTGCCGGGAGATATTCGAGCCAAAGTGGACCCCTATCTAAGACCGGTATATGATGCCCTGCATGATATGTTGTCTGCGGAGAAGATCCGGAAACTGATGGAGATGGGCGTAATTGAGATCGTCCCTTTAGCCTTCATGCGGGGAAGAACTTTGAACAATTCATTCGTCATCTTAGATGAAGCCCAGAACACCACCGTGGCCCAGATGAAGATGTTCTTGACCCGCTTAGGAGAAAATTCCAAGGCGGTGATCAACGGAGACATAACTCAGATAGATTTAAATGACAAGAAAGCATCCGGGCTGGTTCAAATCCAGAATATCCTCAAAGGGGTAAAGGGCATAGAATTTGTCTATCTTTCAGAGAAGGACGTGGTCAGACATCGTCTGGTGCAAGAGATCATCAAGGCGTATGAGAAATATGAAAACCGTTTAGGCAACCACTCCCCTTCCCGGATGAAAGAGGATGGGAGAAAAAAAGATCAGACCAATTAAGCCAAAATCCCAGAAGTATGATCATCGGATGGTGGTTTGTAAATTCCCATGAGCAGCATAAAAAAGTTCAATTTCAAAAAGAACAACTCGGGAAAGAACAAGGTTGAGCACAAAAGCTTAGTTTATGGGTTTCGAGCGGCTTTAGCTCTGGTCATCATCGCTATCATTCTCCTCTTATTCCCCATTTCCTCTATATTTAAAAGCTCTGAGCTCCCGGCTGAAGGGAGTGTGGCTAAGGAGGATGTGGTCGCTCCCTTCACCTTTCCCATCCTGAAAACCAAACAGGAGCTGGAGCAAGACAGAAAGATGGTGCTGTCCAATCTTCCGGTAATTCTTGATTTCAATCCAGCCAAGTGGGATTCGATCGCAAGGGAGGTGAAAAGGTTTTTTGCCCAGGTGGATAGCATCAACCGGGATAACCGTATTCCCGAATCCCGAATCAGGAGCATGCGTTTGGTGTTTCCTCACCTGGAGGAGGAGGGAATCTTCCTTCTGAGCACCGGAGAGGATCTGAAGATATTCAGCTCCAATCTGCTTTCCATTCTCCGGGATTTCTATAAAGCGGGGATGGTGGAGAAGGTAGAAGAACTGCCGTTTGGGGATAATCGAAAAGCGATCATTCTAACCCCACAAGGTGAGGCATCTATCTCAGAGGATGAGCTTCTGGATATCTCCAAAGCCAAGGAGAGGCTTCTGTCTTTAGCCCTGGTCAAGTTCGAACACGATCAGCTCTTGGTCAAAGCCATGTATGAGATCGGCAGTCGTTTTCTGGTTCCCAATTTGACCATAAATCAAAAGGAGATGGAGGCTCGCAAACAAAAAGCGTTGGAGGCCATCACCGATCAGAAGGGAATGGTGCTTAAAGGAGAAATCATTCTGGCAAAGAATCAAAAGGTGACCAAAAAAGATTTGGAGAAGCTTTCTTCCCTTTATCAGTTTCGCATAAAGTCAGGACTTAAGTCCAACCCCTGGCATTTCGCCTTGCCCCTTTTGGGTAGAATTTTCTTTACCGGAGCACTAATTTTAGGGTTGGGTTTGTTTCTATATTTTGTAAAACCCCATATTTTCTTCGACAACAACAGGCTTTTGATGATTGCCAGCGTTCTGATACTGCAGATGGTTTTGACCTATCTGATATTGTTTCGCTGGCAACTTTCTGAATATCTGATTCCGGTGACCATCGCCTCCATGCTTTTGACCATTCTCCTTGATCTAGAGGTGGGATTGGTCTTTACCTTTTCCCTGGGAATACTTCTGGGGATAGTCAGTTACTTTGACTTTAAATTAGCCTTCATCACCATCGTGGCAGGGAGTTTAGCTTGCTTCAGCGTTAAAGAGGTAACCCACAGGTATAGGTTCTATCGTCCCATGCTTTTTGTATCTTTTGCTTATGTGGTCTTCATCTATTTCTCAGAATCGCTGAGACTTTCACCTTCAGGCGCTATTCTATCCTTGTGCGGTTATGGGCTGTTTAACGGTTTCATCTCCACCATTTTAACCATCGGACTTTTGCCCATCTTCGAATCCCTCTTCGATGTGACCACTGATATCACCCTTTTGGAGCTTTCCGACCTGAATCATCCTCTGCTGAAGAGGCTTTCCCTGGAGGCTCCGGGGACCTACCACCATAGCATAATCGTGGGCAATCTGGCGGAGGCTGGAGCCAAGGCTATCGGGGCTAACACCCTCTTGGCACGGGTGGGAGCATATTACCATGATATTGGTAAGGTGGAAAAGCCGGAGTATTTTGTGGAGAACCAGATGGGAGCAAAAAGCAAACATGAGAAGCTGACCCCTTCCATGAGTGCGCTCATCTTGGAGTCCCATGTAAAGGAGGGGGTGGAGATGGCCAAGAAGGCTAATCTTCCCCAGGCGGTGGTCGATTTCATCAGTCAACATCACGGGACCACGCTCATGAGCTATTTTTATAACAAAGCCCTGGAGCAAGGAGCTGAAGAAGAATTGAAGGATGAATATAGATACCCTGGTCCCAAACCTCGTTCTAAAGAGAGCGCCATAGTGATGCTGGCAGATGCGGTGGAGGCCGCTTCCCGGGTGTTGGAAGATCCTAAGCCCTCTCGCATTAAAAGCTTGATAAAGAAGATCATCGATTCCAAGCTTTCCTCGGGAGAGCTCTCGGATTCAAATTTAACCTTCAAGGAGCTATCCGCCATCCAAAAAGCATTCCTGCCCGTTCTGATCAGCGTCTTTCATCCCAGGGTGGAATATCCCGAGCCGATGGAAAAGAGAGTTGATGTTTCGCCGAGCGAATCATAGAAGGAGACGGTGTTGAAAGGAATAGATATTCAAAACGTCCATCCGAAACTTAAGGTCAAGAGGAAAGCCATACGGCTTTTAGTGGAAAAAATCCTTACATCCGAAAAAGCCGACTCAAGTGTGGATGTGATATTTGTGGACGATGCCAAGATGAAGCAACTGAATAGAAGATTTACCAGAAGAGAAAAGACCACGGATGTGCTTTCCTTTGGAATGAGAGAGGGACAAGCCTGTGCAATAGAATATCCCAGCCTGGGAGATGTTTACGTCTCCTTAGATCAAGCAAAAAGGCAAGCAGAGGAATATGGGGTAGGGTTTCATAAGGAGGTGGAACATCTGGTGGTGCACGGAGTTCTTCATCTTTTGGGATATGATCACAAAGGCAAAAAAGAGGAAGGCATCATGAGACAAAAGGAGCAGATGTATTTGCAAAAGATGGAAAAGTTTCTTAGCAAAAGCCGAAGATAGTCCACTCGTTCCTTTTACCTCAGGCAAGAGAAAAAATAAATGGAGACAAAGATAAGCCAAGCGAAGCAAAAAATTGATCCTGAAATTTAAGATTTGATCAACAAATAATATCATGAAACTTATCCACAAGATTTCGCATCCCCTGTTAAAATTCCTTAATCACCTGTTCCACTATGTTCCAGGAAGAGATCATGGCGGAGCCGGAAAGGAAGAGAAATCTCCAGATGAAGCCGATTCGCCGGCTCATTCACCAAATATGGCGCTGGAGGAGGAAGAAAAACGCATGATCCATGGCGTGGTAGAATTAGGACAGACCGAAGTGAAAGAGATCATGCGTCCCCGACCGGATATGATCTGCCTGGAGGAAGGATCCACCTTGGAGGAGCTCAAGGAGATGGTAAGAAAATACGGACACTCCCGGATCCCCATCTACAAAGAGAACATCGATCATATCACCGGGATCATTTATGTTAAGGATGTTTTCCTGCTGGATGAGGAGGAGAAAATCGTTCAATTATCCTCATTGGCTCGTAAAGCATATTTCGTCCCAGAGAGCAAAAAGATTGATCAGCTTTTGAGGGAGTTTAAAAAGGATAAGATCCAGATAGCTATCGTTGTGGATGAGTATGGTGGAACAGCCGGGTTGGTCACCTTAGAGGATATCATAGAGGAGATAGTAGGAGAGATACAGGATGAATACGATGTTGAGCCTCCTCCTATCCAAAGAATAGATGACAGAAACTACCGGGTGGATGCCAAGGTGAGCATAGAAGATCTAAATGAAACTCTGGGGATCAAAATCGAGGAGAAGGGATTTGAAACGGTGGGAGGTTTCATCTATGATCTGGTGGGAGGTGTTCCGGAGAAAGACAGGATGCTTGAATATAACTCCGAGGAGTGCCGACTGAAGCTTTTAGTTGAAAAGGTAGAAGGTCAAAGAATAAAGACGGTTAGGATAACCCTCATCTCATCATCCTCTTAAATCGGTTGACCTAAGAGCTGATCCCTATTAGATGTTTTAACTTAATCAGCTTTTTCCTTAAATGAATATCCCGGTCTCTGTGGTAAGGTGTGATGATTACACCTATCCCAACGTTCATAGGGCGGTCCAGACCTGTTTCGACCATCTGGGAGGACTTAAGAGATTTGTAAGGAAAGATCAGAAAGTTTTGATCAAGCCCAATTTGCTTTCTGCTAAGGACCCCTCTCGAGCCATCACCACCCATCCCATGGTGGTTAGGGCAGTAACCGAACAGGTGCAAAACTTGGGGGCTGTGCCCATTCTGGGGGATAGTCCGGGAGGTGTGGATCGGGGCATAAGGAGGGTATGGGAGAACACAAAGCTCTCGGAGGTGGCCGGACAAACCGGTGCAAAACTGGTGGCGTTTGAAACTTCAGGGGTCCACCCAAAAACCACACCAGCAGGAAAAACATACTTTATCGCCAAGCCGGTTGTGGATGCGGATGTGATCATCAGTCTTCCCAAGCTCAAGACTCATACCTTAACCTTAATGACCTGTGCAGTGAAGAACATGTTTGGGTCCATACCTGGCTTCAGGAAGGCGGAATACCATAAACAGGCACCCAAACCAAAGGATTTCGCTCAGGTGGTGGTGGACATCTTCTCCCTGACCAGACCTCATCTTACCCTGGTGGATGCGGTAGTATGCATGGATGGAGATGGTCCCTCCTCTGGTGATCCCAAATACGCGGGTCTGCTTTTCTCCAGCACAAATGCAGTGGCTTTGGATATGGTGGCGGCAAAAATCATGGGTTTTAAAGATAACGAGATCGATACTACCCGGATTGCTCAAAAGAAAGGTTTGGGACCGAAATCGTTCGAGCAGATCCAAATCCACGGGGAAAGATTAGAAGATATCCCTTTACCTAAATTTGTCCTTCCTTCCAATCGATTCATCAAAATGATCCCGGACTTTTTGCTCAAGCTGATTACCCCCTTTGTTTGGGTAAGGCCCAACATCCTGGATGGAAACTGCACCAATTGCAACGTCTGCGTGGAGAATTGTCCCACCAAAAGTATTCATAAAGGCAAAAACAGACCACATTTCGACTATTCCAGGTGCATCAACTGCATGTGCTGTCATGAGCTTTGTCCCCACCGGGCGATATATCTGCAAAAGAGCCGACTGGCAAGAAGGATTGGCTGAAAATTCTTTGTTTGGTTGATCTTTGCAAAATGCTTCCCTCAGTTTGAAGTTCACCATATTTCTATCCGTTTACGTTGAAGCTCAAAAACTCAATTTTCCTCTTGCCTCCAAGTCTATCATTTTTATATTAAGAAAAAATTAAAGGATTTTCATCAAAAACATATGGACTCAGACCTTAACCCTTTTGCAAAGGAGGGAAAATGATAGAGGAAGAAGTGGGAAGAGTGTCTGGCTATTTTGGCAAGATTGGAGTGGCGGCCATTGAGATCACTCAGGGGACCCTTTCGGTTGGGGATACCATCCATATCAAAGGACATACCACCGATTTTACCCAAACGGTGGACTCCATGCAGATTGAACACCAAGCAGTTCAAACAGCCAAAGCTGGTGACTCCATAGGGATCAAGGTCAAAGAGAAGGTGAGGGATCACGACAAGGTGTATAAAGTGATCGAATGATTTTTCGAGATCAGCAGAGATTCAGCCTTAGGTAACGGGCTAATCTTAGAGATGGAGGAATTTATCCCATCCCTGAGTTAGATACTGTTGAACAAGTTTCATTTTCTCCATAACGAAAACATGGCTAACCTAGATAATCTTTCCCGCGAACAGCTGATCGGGATGCTGGATGATTTTGCCAAAAACTGGCTGGCGCATGATGGGCTGTGGTTTCAGGCGGTGGAGCAGAAGTTCGGACTGGATGCAGCCATAGAGCTTGACCGGAAGGCGTGGGAGAAATTCACCGTGATCGAAGCCCAGCGAATAATGAGGAGGCATAACATCCAGGAAGGAAGCGGCTTGGAAGGATTGAAAAAGGCTTTGAATTTTCGTCTATATAGCCGGCTGAATAAACAGGAAATCACAGAGGAGACCGAAAATCGATTCATCTTTCGGATGAACGACTGTCGGGTGCAATCTGCCCGCAAAAGAAAAGGGCTTCCCGATTTTCCCTGCAAGCCGGTGGGGATTGTGGAATACAGCCGGTTTGCCCTGACCATTGATCCCCGTATCCGCACCACCTGCATCTGTTGTCCTCCAGATGAACATCCCGAAGAATATTATTGTGCCTGGGCCTTTGAGATAGGATAGGGGAGCTGTCCATATGTATGTGGGATGGAGGGTTGTCTTTACGCAGATTGAAGTTTGTGGCTACAACAAAAATGTTTTGTAGCCGCACTCTTCAGAGTGTGAAAGAAATTTCGCTGAAGTCTGCGACTCAAAGACTAAACATCATATGATGTTAATCAATGTAAGGAAAACCGAATGTAGCTTCATTCTTTAGAGTGCATAGAGATTTCCGCCCATATGGGCGGCTGAAAAACCCAGAATCTTAAAATCTATTCTTAGCAGTTATGTTAGCCAGAATCTTATCCAGTGCTGTTTTAGGCATCGATGCTTATATCGTGGAGGTGGAGGCAGATATAACTCCTATGCTCCCTGCTTTTGCCACGGTGGGCTTGCCCAATGAGGCAGTGAAGGAAAGCAAGGAGCGTGTGATGTCCGCCATCAAGAACTCTGGTTTTATTTTCCCCAATAAAAAGGTGACCATCAATTTAGCCCCTGCAGATGTTAGAAAAGAAGGGTCAGCCTTTGATCTTCCCATCGCCATCGGAATTTTAGCCGCCACCGGTCAGATCGCCAGAGAGAACTTCGATGATTATATCATCTTAGGGGAGCTTTCACTGGATGGAAGCTTAAGACCCATCCGAGGATCCCTGTGCATGGCCCTGCAGGCCCGAGAACATGACAATCTCAAAGGAATGATCCTACCCCAGCAGAATGCCAAAGAGGCGGCAATGGCGAAGGGACTGAAGATCTATCCAGTTGAATCCTTAAGACAAACCATAGATTTTCTTGAAAATGGTGATTCCATCAAATCATTTGAGATTGATATAAATGAAGTATTTGAGAAGGCGCTGACCTATCCTATCGATTTTTCTGATGTGAAGGGTCAGGAGCACGCCAAAAGGGCTTTGGAGGTGGCAGCGGCTGGAGGTCATAACATCATACTTATCGGTCCACCGGGATCCGGCAAGACCATGCTGGCAAAGAGGCTACCCACCATTCTGCCCACCTTAACTTTGGACGAAGCCTTAGAGACCACCAAGATTCATTCGGTAGCTGGACTTTTGCCACCGGATACCGCACTGATAGCTATTCGACCTTTCAGGTCTCCTCATCATACCATAAGCGATGCTGGTCTGATTGGTGGCGGAAGGATTCCGCGTCCCGGAGAGGTTAGTCTCTCTCATCATGGGGTTTTGTTTCTTGACGAGATGCCGGAGTTTCATAAGGATGTTTTAGAGGTGCTCAGGCAACCCATGGAGGATGGAAGGGTGACCATCTCCCGAGCCACCATGTCTTTAACCTATCCTGCTCAATTCATGCTTGCCGGAGCCTTAAACCCCTGTCCATGCGGTTATCATGGCGATCCCTCGCACGAATGTTCCTGCACCCCCCTCCAGATTCAAAGATACATGGGAAAAATCTCTGGGCCACTTCTCGATAGAATTGATATACATATAGAGGTGCCTGCGGTGAAATTCAAGGAGCTTTCGGGAGAACCCACCGGAGATTCCTCGGAAACCGTGAGGAAAAGGGTAAACGCCGCCCGAAGGATTCAACAGGAAAGGTTTAAAAAGGAGAAGAAAATCTTCTGCAACGCGCACATGGAATCCAAGGAGATCGCTAAGTATTGTCCCATCGATGATGACTCCAAGGAGCTTTTGCGACAGGCGATCACCCAATTAGGGCTTTCTGCACGGGCCTATGATCGCATCCTGAAGGTCTCCCGCACCATCGCCGATCTGGAATCTGCCCCTGACATTTTGCCTCAACACATAAGCGAGGCCATTCAATACAGGAGTCTGGACAGGAATTTGTGGATGACGTGATATGGACAGAGACCGGGCCGGAGACTGAGAAAATCCTTTGCTCCATGTGGATGTTATTATCCACAAGAGGAAAAGAAGTGAGGATAATAATATTCTCGCTTAATAGGAGAACAAGGTTCTATAAATTGGAGGTTAAAAGTGTTTAACTCTGGTGATATTATTGGGCGTTTAGTTCACGTTAGGCTCTTGAGCCCGGAAATCGAGAAAGGATTTAAAGGTATAAGAGATAGCAACAAATTTGAAAAAG
>JAOZNS010000329.1 GCA_029933635.1 Candidatus Zixiibacteriota bacterium
AGAAAGATACTTTTTATGTTGCATCCATCTCGGCAGTCTTTTCGAGGAATTTTCCCAATCGATAAAGAAGATAGGTTCAAGGGTTGGATCTGAAAAAACCGATTTTTCTATCTAAGGAACAAAGTTATGATGTTGCCTGCGGGTCTGGGCAGTGAGGCTAAATTCAAAGACGCTAAGCTCTACGTGCAAACTGAGTTTGCTCAAAGACCCAGACCAAGAGTTACCACCACCATCTTCTTAAACGGAGAGGTGGTGGAAAAGGTGGAAAACATTTGGGAGAAGCTACCTCAAACTGAAGAGGAGAAACAAAAGATTGAAAAATTTGTTAGAGAGCAACACCGACAGGTGCTCGAAAAGATAAAAAAGAGAGGTGAGAAATTCACCTCACTGAAACAGAGCCAGAAGAAAGAAGCTCCCGCAGAGGAAGATATGGGTGCAAAGATTTGTGAAGAGCTTTCTAAAGCTGATGGAGTTCTGGAATGGGTGGTCATATCGAAAGAGGATAAAACCGTGGCTTCACAGACCTCATCACCGAAAGCTGAAGAGATCCAGGATATTACCCGGCAAATTAAAGATTTTGCCCTCTTTTTGCCCTCCGTCACCAATCTGGGAAGGTTCGTAGGAGGCATCTTGGATTGGCCAAAAATGCGTTTGCTTTTTTTCTTTCTCCAAAAACGCTTCTTAGCAATTAAGCTGGATCAAAAGGTTGACCCCAAGAACCTGGTCAAAAGATTAAAATCGCTTGCCTGAGGCAAAAATGCCATGAAGAGAATCTTAAATGATATAAAATCAGTATCCGGGGTAATCGGTGTGATGATTTTAGGCAAAAGATCTTTGAATTCCTATCACCTGCTTCCGGCAATCTTCACCGCTGATTCGACCAGGGATATAGGAACCAGACTTTTAAAACTATCTGAGAGGATGCCTCCACATAGCCGGCTAAATCTGAAATTTACAAACGGAGTTGGATTGGTATATAATCTGGAGAAAAGTGTGGTTTTGATCTTCGGGAGAAGCAATTTGGATTTTTCCCTTTTGGGATTGGTGCTGAAATCTGCTCTTCAGTCCATAGAAAGGGAGATAGAAAGGGATGCGTCGGGCCTGGATCAGGTGGAAACGCTATCCTCTTTTGTGTTTGACAAAGATAGCCTGAATTTGTTAATTGAAGCGATAAATCTGGTTGCTGAAAGCTATGTCAAAAACAAGGGCACCTTTTGGGTCACCAAGAATCTGCGCAAAGCTAAGGAGGATCTGATCAAACACTTCCCTCAGATCTCGGGCTTTTATGTGGACAACAATGGCAAAGTCTCCATTTTGAAGACCCAGAAGGATATGCTGGATAAAAAAACTCCGGTAGCCCTGGCAAAATGGATAGATTTATTTATCAGAAAGGCTTCTTCTACGTCTGGGTGTGATCGGATGATCAACATAAAGAACCTGACCGCCCGCATCAGCAAACCTTTGGAAGGAATAGGATTCTACGACCTGTATAGTAAGATAACCAAAATTTAGTCTAATTGAGAAGGGCCAATGCAAAAGCCCCCACTCTTTTGAGTGGAGGCTCTTTGGAAAGGGTTTCAATTTGAAAGGACTCTCTCTTCATTCACCAATAAAGGGTTTTTACAGCCACCATCCGCATTTCGCTTTCGCTAGCCTCGCCACAGGCGAGGATCACGGCGTACGCTCAACTTCAGGGGGCAACCTTCATCAGTTGATTGTTAAAGGTCTTTCAAATGTCCCCTTTCCTTTCTTATGATACAACCGAACCTCACAAAAAGCAAGCTTTTTTTGACTTTTGTGGAAAATAATTTATTGGACCTTCACTGAAGATATAAAGGCAGGTGAAAATTTTATCCATCACTTAAGTAAAGGGGAATCCGGCTATGCTTGAGGGTTTAGGGATAGATATGACGGAAGTGGGCAGAATCAAAAAGGCTCTGGACAGATGGGGAGAACGATTTCTCAATCGTGTGTTTACCCCTGAGGAAAGAAGATATTGCCAAAGGAAAGCTCATCCGGAACAGTCCCTGGCCGCACGCTTTGCCGCCAAGGAGGCGGTCTTGAAGGCTATTGGTACCGGTCTTTCAGGGAGAATAAGATGGACCGATGTGGAGGTGATAAACGACAAA
>JAOZNS010000330.1 GCA_029933635.1 Candidatus Zixiibacteriota bacterium
GTAAGGGTGAGGGGGATTTGGAAAACCTCTCCCCCTTCATCCCCCTCTCCACAAAGTGGAGAGGGGGAAACAGGAGGTGAGGTAAGGAAAACGTAGGGACAGGGTCAGTTGACTCTCATTTGAGTCAAATGACAAATGAGGGCTGTCCCTACAATGACTAAAAAGAGAGGAGAAGATAATTATGAGTGTCCTAAGAAGCAAAATTGAAAGAATTTTATCATCTATTGGATTTTTCGTGCTATTGCTCTCTTTATCCCAGCTTTCGTGGGGAAGTGGCTATACCATAGAGTGGGATAATTTCAACAATGGCATACAGCCGGAAAGTTCGGATGTCTATACGGTGAAATCTTCTTTGGGTCAATCAATCACAGGGGATATGCAGGGTGGCGGATACGTTTTGACCGGTGGCTTCTGGGCAGGATTCACCTATTTTTTGGCAGGGGACGTTACCAACGATGGGGTGGTCGACCTCGGCGACGTGGTCTACCTGATAAACTACCTTTTTAGAGGTGGTTCCCCTCCTCAAATATGGGCAACCGGAGATTTAAATTGTGATGGAGTAATTGATGTTGGTGATGTGGTATTCCTGATCAACTACCTGTATCGAGATGGACCCGCTCCTCCTTTGTGCGACCCTAAAAACTGAAACATATTAAGAATCTTCGCTTTCCCTTTTGTTAAGATGAATCAGAACCTGACTTGGGTCAGGTTCTGTCTTATCGGCTCTCCATCTTGAGGATCCGAAGCGAAAGGGATTAAAGCCAGCTTTTCAGAGGTCAAGCAAATTCACTTCGCCTTTTCCCTCGGTTATCTCACCAATCCAGTAAGGGGTTTCTTTCAGGAAAGAAAGAGCTTTTAATAATTTGCTAACCTCTTTTTTGGGGACCACCAGCACCAGACCTATTCCCATGTTGAATACTTTGAACATCTCCTCGATCTCGATATTTCCTTTTCTCTGAAGAAGTTCAAATATCGGTGAAATTTTCCATGAGTCGGCAAAGATTTCGGCATCACAATTTTTGGGAAGGATCCGCCTCAGATTTCCTCTGATGCCCCCACCGGTTATATGCGCCATCCCCTTGATATTAAACCTTTTGAGTAGAGGAAAGATGGACGGCGCATAGCATCGGTGCACCTTCAAAAGCTCCCTTCCCACAGTTGTCCTCAGTTCCTTTACGTAATCATTTACGCCTAAACGTAACCCTTTGAAAAGCACCCTCCTTGCCAGCGAATATCCATTGGTATGAAGACCATTTGATTTCAATCCGATTATCTGATCGCCCGGTTGGATGCTTGCGCCATCGATGATCTTCCTTTTCTCCACAACTCCCACAATACATCCCGCCAGATCATATTCCCCCTTTTTGTAAAACCCGGGGAGTTCAGCGATCTCACCCCCGATAAGAGAACAACCCGCTTTTTTGCATGCTTTGGACAACCCTTTAACGATCTGTTCTATTACGTTGGGGAAAAGTTTACCCACACCAATATAGTCCAGAAAGAACAAAGGCTTTGCACCATGGACCAATATGTCGTTTACACAGTGATTAACCAGATCCTCTCCCACCGTATCATGTTTTCCCATCATAAAAGCCACTTTCAATTTGGTTCCCACCGAATCAACGCTGGAGACCAAAACCGGAGATTTATACTCATTCCTTCGGAAGGAAAAAAATCCACCAAAGCTTCCAATCCCTTTCAAAACTTGAGGGGTGAAGGTTGAGCGGGCTAAGGTTTTGATTCTGGCTGTGGCTTTATCCGCTGAGGAAATATCCACTCCGGAGCTCTTGTAGGTAAGTTTTTTAGCCATTTTTCAATTCCATTTAAAGTTTAGCTTCTCTTCAGAAATACAAAGAGTTATGGTTAAACTGAGAGAGTTAAGCGAAAGTATTTTTTCCTCACAAAAGTCTTTGTCCGTTTATCTCCAGTTGAAATTTAAGTCCCAAAAATTCTGCCGCCCTTCGACAGACCAGCATTCGAGATAAAAATATCTCAAAATACTCCATCACCTGAGAGATGGATGTGTCGATTTTAATCTCTAAGGTGATGATCCTTTTCTCCTCCTCCACCCTCAAGAATGAACTTTTGGCCGCATAGTTTACCCGATCATGAA
>JAOZNS010000331.1 GCA_029933635.1 Candidatus Zixiibacteriota bacterium
CTCTGGTATATCCTATAGGTGGGATAGGCGAGTTCAATATCCTTTTCCTTCTCTATAGCCCCCAGAATCTCCTCACTGATCCGATGTTGGCTGGACCTCCTCTCTTTGGCTTCGACCAGATACCGCAGGGTAAGTTCTACTCCGCTATCCGCTATCTTTGTATAGACGATGGGGGTAAATTTCGTGTAGTGGATAAGATATTTGCGGGACATCCTCTTCAGCTTTCCCTTCATTACCTCCTCCAACTGCTGTTGTTCCTTAGCTACGGAATTGAGGATTATCTCCTTCCCTTTCTTCCAGTTGCTTTCAAAAGTGAGGAGGATCTTTATCTCATTCCAGATGAATTCAAATCCCTTTGTATAGTTGAAAATAGGTTCCTTAAATTATCAAGCCATTAGGGCAATGGACAATCCTCCCTGTGCTCTGATCAGCATCCACCCAGTTGCCTATCTCTAAAAGAGAGCTCTGAAAAAGACCGATGTCAATGACATCCCCTTGAACTCCGCCTATCTCTATCCTATCCCCGATGTCAAAGGGCCGGCGGATGATGAGGAAAAACCAACCAGCTATATTGAGCAGAACCTGTTGCAGGGCAATGGCTACCCCTGCTGAGGCTACCCCAATTATAGTAGTCAAGGACCTTGTTGTTCCGGACCATATAGTTGCCAGAATAACGAATCCGATTATGGTTGCTACATAATAGATAATTTTCCGATAGCGGTGCTTTGTCTTCTCATTTATCTTCAGGGAACTAACCAGTTTGGAGAGACCATAGGCAGAGAGGTAGATGAGGAGGAAATCCAGCGCTGATTTTATTAGCCTCTGAATGGTAGGGTTGTCTAAAGAAAAGGACATCAGGCCCTACCTTCTCTTTCTTAAATGCACCAGATGGCCTAACCATCCGGATATAAAACCGAAGAGAAGGAGCAGGAAGAAGAGGAGGGCCTTGGATAGTTCCAGGCTCCAAAATATAAACCTGATTTTAACTACTCCAGTGTTCTGAAAGATGACGATGAGACAAAGAATTATCAAAAAAAAGAACAGATTTCTCCTTAAACTCAGCATTTAGGCTCCTTTTTGAGCTGAATTGTATGCCCTCAAACCTTTTCAGAGAAGGTAAACCTACGCTTTTTGAACTTAACCCCTTCTCCTCCAAAAGGCAAGCAGATAATAGATATCATACTCTCCGAGAGCAAAGGGGAGGAAACCCAGGAGGCCAATGAGAGGCATTTCAAAGAGCTTTATCCCCTGACCAAATGGAACGTCATAGACCCATTTTGAACGCGCCCAAAAGTTCCAGAACTCCCAAAAGAGTCCGCACGTTAACCCAGCGGCAAGAAGCTGAAAGAACAACCCCAAACTACCCTTCTCGGCTTTGCCAATTACTGATGGTTTGCCCAAACTATGGTTTAGGGGATCGAGAAATAATGGAAACCCTACCCAAACTGCAGCTACTAAGTATTTGGCATATCGATGGCTAAGTATTAAAGGAAAGAGAAGAAGGAGAAAACCAAAGCCCCCGCAGAGGAAGAGATGCCCTTTCCGCACAGTAAATCCCTTTATGGGAACCTCAAACAACCCAAGGGAGGAGTAGATCTCGGTAGTCTCCAGAATAGCGGGAAGAATAGTGGCGAATGACCAACAGAAGCCAAGCCACCTTATCCAGGGATTCGCCGGGAGGTTAACGTAGTGCCAGTTCTTTAGATGTAGGTTATAACCCTCAAAACAGAGCCAGACAAAGACTGAAAGTGGAAGCATAAACCAGAGCTCTTTGCTCCTGTTTCTGATCAGGGATTGGCCCTGCACCTTGAAGACCAGGCTATCCACAGCCAAGATATAGCCTGTCCAAGCGATGGGGGTAAAGAAAGTGGGCACAGGTTCAACCTTTAAAAGGAGGAGGATCTCAGCGACTAAGATTACCCCTAACCCAATCATTGCCCTCTATCCTTTTGGAGAAGGAAACCTTAAACAATGCTCTGGGAGGTCAAAGGAAGAAATCACCCACAAAATATCCTGTTTGCCCTGAGCTGTCAAGAAATACTTTTGAGGTTGCTGAAAAAGTGGGTTCTTGTAAAACGAAGGCTTTAGGTGGATTCCCC
>JAOZNS010000008.1:0-1002 GCA_029933635.1 Candidatus Zixiibacteriota bacterium
AATACCTTTGTTCAAGTTGGAAGAGAAAGAATCAAAAAAACTTCTCCGAATGGAGAAGGAGCTGAAGAAAAGGATCGTGGGGCAAGAGGAGGCTATCTCGGTTATCTCCAAAGCCATCCGAAGGAATAGAGCTGGCTTGGGCGATCCTCGGAGACCAATCGGATCCTTCATCTTTCTGGGACCCACCGGCGTAGGAAAAACTGAGCTGGCCCGTGCCTTAGCGGCGTCGCTTTTCGAGGATGAAAACTCCCTGGTTAGGATCGATATGTCCGAATATATGGAGAAGTTCTCCGTATCTCGTTTGATCGGCGCACCACCTGGATACGTGGGTTACGAGGAGGGGGGACAGCTCACTGAAAAGGTGCGACGAAAGCCCTATTCGGTGGTCCTTTTAGATGAGATAGAGAAAGCTCATCCGGATGTATTTAACATCCTGCTTCAGATGTTTGATGATGGCTCCCTGACCGATAGCTTCGGCAGAAGAGTTGACTTCAGGAATACCGTGGTCATAATGACCTCCAACCTGGGGGCAAGGGAGATCAGAGGTGGAAAGACCTTAGGTTTTCAGAAAGGGGATGCAACCTCCTCCTATGAACAGATGAAGCAGAAGCTTCTGGAGCAAACCAGACGAACCTTCAACCCAGAATTTTTGAATCGCATCGATGAGATAATAGTGTTTCATGCTCTGGGAATGAAGGAGGTTCTGGAAATAATCGATATACTTTTAGCGGATGTAGCCAAGAGATTGAAGGAGAAGGGAATCACCTTTGAGTTAACCACCAAGGCAAAGGAATTCGTGGCGGAAAAGGGATACAGTCCCACCTTTGGAGCCCGACCTTTGAGAAGAACCATCCAGAAGTATGTGGAGGATCCTTTGGCAGAAGAGATATTGAAGGGACAGTTCTCTGGAGAGTGTGAGGTGATCGTGGACAGAAAAGAAAAAGAGGATAAACTCACATTTGACATCAAAACCGGGGGGAAGGAGAAGAAAAAAATCGCCCC
>JAOZNS010000008.1:1012-26014 GCA_029933635.1 Candidatus Zixiibacteriota bacterium
TTTAACTTAAAAAATCACGTGCCAGAAACACAGGAAGGCATTATCTTGAAAGGTTGACCTTTAGATGGCTTGGTGGTATTAGGAAGGAAGGTAGACTTTTATGGCACATAAAAAGGGAGTAGGAAGTTCAAGAAACGGGCGGGATTCACATGGACAGAGGCTGGGTGTCAAAAGATTTGGCGGAGAAGCGGTTTTAGCCGGCACCATCCTGGTGCGACAGAGAGGGACCAGGATACATCCCGGACTGAACGTAGGCAGAGGAAAGGATGACACCCTTTATGCCCTCATAGATGGAGTGGTAAAATTCGAACCAAGGGGAAAGAGCAAAAAGATAGTTTGCGTGTATTGATATTGATACATAGGAGGAATTCCTGGCCAGATGAACTTCTCACCAACCATTATTTAGAATGAACTTTCGCCATAAGAGGTTTTTAAAACCAGTCCCGCCTCTGTCTTCCGAATATCTTCAATCGAAAACATTCGTGCAGATAAAAGAGAAAAACGATTTTGGTTAGCTCAGCAGAACGCTTCTTTTTTTCCCCTCAACTCACACCGATGAATTGAGCGGTTGAATAATTTAAGGTTCAACAGAACAAAAAAACCAATGCCGGCTCCTTCAATGCTTTTAAACTCTCTATCTGAGCTTGAGTTTTCGAACAAGGACAAATTAAATGTGTGCGTCATTGAGAAAATCGACTTAACAAACCCAATGGTATAGTGAATGGAAGGATCATTCGCTTGTTCTTTGAAAATTGAGTTCCTTCTTTTGGAATAACATGGGTAATTTTGCAGTTGTCTTGAGTGGATGCGGGAGCTTAGATGGCTCAGATGTATGGGAGGTGGTGTTGCTTTCATATCATCTGAGCAGAAAAGGAAAAACCCCAGCATTTTATGCTCCGGATGTAAAGCAACGAGAGGTGATAAATCATATTACGCAGACCATCATTCAGGAGACCAGGAATGCACTAAACGAGTCTGCTCGCATTGCTTGGGGTGGGATCAGAGAAATCCAGGACTTATCTGGAAAAGATGTGGAAGGACTTATTCTTCCCGGTGGAGCTGGGGTGGTTAAGAATCTGGCTGAGACCTTGGGTCACAAACAAACACCATACCTAAATCCCATACGTTCGGTTCAAAAAATCATAAGAGAGATTTACCGCAGAAGAAAGCCTATAGGAGCTTGTGGACTCTCCGGTCTCCTGGTGGCATCTGCCCTGCGAGATATTTTGGAAACACCTTTGACTTTAACCATTGGAAAGGATCCCCAGTTAATCGAAAGGATGGAACAAATGGGTGCAGTTCATGTTTTTTCTAAGGGGACTGAGGCAGTGATGGATTCGGAACACAAGGTGGTTTCTGCACCCGGGAATCTGTTGAAACTCAATCCCGCTCAGATAGCCCTGAGTATGGAAAACCTAATCAACGGAGTGTTGGAGCTTGTCTGATCAACAAAAAACCAACAAGGAGGAGATATGCGCGAGATTTCCGCCAATGAGGTGATCCAAGCGGTAAAAAAGTTGTGCATCGAGGCCAACTACTATTTGGGCGAAGATGTGCAAAAGGCGCTTCGGGAAGCGTATGAGAAAGAGGAATCTCCCGTCGGGAAAGCTACCCTGAAACAGATCATCGACAATTTCGAGATCTCCAAACAGGGTGAGTTTCCCATGTGCCAGGATACAGGCACTGCCGTCTTCTTCGTGGAGATGGGAGATCAGGTTTGCCTTAAAGAGGGCAACCTTTTTGATGCCATCAATGAAGGGGTCAGACAAGGATATAAGGAAGGTTATCTGAGAAAGTCCATCTTGGCTGATCCTATAGAGAGGAAAAACACCGGAGATAATACCCCAGCGGTCATTCACTTAGATATTGTAAAGGGCGATAAGCTAAAAATTGTCTGTGTTCCCAAGGGAGGGGGAAGCGAGAACATGTCGGAGGTGAAGATGATGAAGCCGGCAGACGGGGTGGAAGGCGTGAAGGAGTTCGTAATCGACAAGGTGAAAAGGTCCGGAAGCAATCCCTGTCCTCCCGTCATCGTGGGAGTAGGAATTGGGGGAACTTTCGAGAAATGTGCCGAGATGGCAAAGCGAGCACTCCTGCGACCTATCGGATCAAAGCATCCTAACCCCTTCTATGCCAAGCTGGAGGAGGAGCTCTTAGAGGAGATAAACAAGCTGGGCATAGGTCCTCAAGGCTTTGGAGGAACTCAAACCGCACTGGCAGTTCATATTGAAACCTACCCTTGCCATATCGCCAGCTTCCCGGCAGCGGTGAACATCAACTGCCATGTGGCTCGACATAAAGAGGCAATTTTGTGATGCAAATCTCTCATTCATGGAAGTTTTTAAGCTGCTGTTGAAATAACCACTTGCTTGACCAAATTGCGCATCTTGGTGAAAAGAATAAATCTGGAGGATAAAAAATGGCAGAAAAAAAGATTAACACCCCTCTAACAGATGAAGTGGTGAAGGGTCTGAAGATCGGTGACAATGTTTTGATAACCGGTGATATTTACACCGCAAGGGATGCGGCTCATAAAAGGATGGTTGAGCTTTTAGACAGAGGGGAAAAACTTCCCTTCGATATAAAAGGGCAGTTAATCTACTATGTCGGTCCCTCTCCGGCTCGACCGGGAAGGGTAATAGGTTCAGCCGGACCCACCACATCAGGAAGAATGAACAAGTATGCTCCTCGCATACTGGAAGCTGGATCCAAGGGTATGATTGGAAAAGGAGTGATGGGTCCTGAGGTTCAGGAGGCGTTGAAGAAATACACCGGCGTATATTTTGCCGCAATTGGTGGCGCCGCCGCCTTGATTGCCAAATCCATTGTGGGAAATGAACTGATCGCTTGGGAGGAGTTGGGAGCTGAGGCTATTAGAAAACTGACCGTGAAGGATTTTCCGGCAATAGTGGTTCAGGATTGCCATGGCGGAAATCTCTATCAGGAGGGAGTTAAGAAATATCAGAAAGCCTGAAGTGGGAAGGAGGGTAATGGAGGAAATAACATAATCTATCCTACGGACCAATAAGCCAACATGTGGTGGAGGTAAGAGACCTTAATTTGATTTCAGGTGATCCTTTGAAACAGGTTGCTGTCCAGTTTAAAACATTATTCCCCTAGGCTATGATAAAGGCATATTTGTTACCCCCACCACATGTATGATTTTTATCATATCAAAACTTTGTGGCCTTGGTGTCCCACATTGATACATAGCACAGGTCACCGTCGGGATAACAATATCCCCACGGAATCCGATTCTCAAAAAACTGCAAGAGACCCAAATTCCAACTATTAGCACCTAACTCTCCTGAGTCACATCTGCAAATTTGAATTAACCTTAGATGGAGAAGTCTTAAAGGTGGCAAAAAAATTGAAGGCAGAATTTATAGCCTCCAATTTTTTAATGAAGTTACCCATCTTGCTGGGCACCATATAAGATTCATGGCGACGCCATGAATCTTTGCTCTAAACAATATTAAGGAATTTCCCCATCCTATCTTTTTTTCACTACCTCTTTCCTCTTCTTCTCTGCACCCCCTTTGCTGAGGCTTTAGGCAAAGAATCTTCGACCACCTCAGTCCTCAATTTCTCCTTTACATACTCCTGCACCTCTTCAGAAGAATACAACCTGATACCGAACTCCTTGAATAGCTTATCCTTAGCTTGTTTTTTACCCTTCATAGCTCTTTTTAGTAAGATATCAATTTGATGCCTTTTTTTAGTAAGTTCAGGCTTTCCCCGGGTCACAAAATTAACCTTTCCGTCCATTTGTCAGTCACCTCAGAACCTTTCCAAAAGCTTCCCCTCGTTTCTTTTATCTTATTGTTTTACAATACCTTACGTCGCTATATTAGATGCACATAACCTTTCAATAAAATATACGCAAAAATTTGCAAAAAGTTTTACATGATAAAACAACCTCTTATAAAATTATAAATTACCTCCCGAATCAGGTTAACGATATGTAACTGAGGAACTTCGCAATTTATATGGCAATTTTTCCTTCAAAGTTTACCTGCTTAAAAGTTCTAATTTTTTCTGACAGGCATCACAGAAAGAAGAACCCTTAAAGTCTGTGTCCTTTAAGCTGTTAGAAAAATGCATCACGCACCTTGGGTCCGGGCAATGAGGCAGTCCATAGGTGTGACCCAGCTCGTGAACTGCCTCCTTTATTACCCTATCCAAAAATATCTGTGGATTACCAGGCAATCCATAGAATTCTTCACCTAACCTCCTCGTGGAGATAACCGCCACACCATTTTGAGAATCTGCCTCTCCAAACACAAAGTTCAACTCAGGAACATAAAGATCAACATCCACAACCGTAAGCAAGCGCTCACATTCTTTATTTTTCATCATTCTCAACCTTGCAAGAATATCAGAAGAGTTATACTGTCCTCTTTTAGGATGATAAGCAAAGTCAAGATTGATCTCCATCTTGGTCAGTTCTATCTTTCGATGAAATGCAGATTCCAAGTGAGAAGAAAGTTGTCTTTCCAGGATTGGAACACTTTCTTCAAGGACAAACATACAGATTTTCTCCTTTTCTCTCTGCATTTCTTTTTTCCTCCCCTTGCAGTAGATAAAGAAGCTCAACAATACTAAAGTAAATAAAAACCAGCTGAAGTCTGAGGTTAGTTTTGCCGTCATCTGGTTAATTCTTTTCCAGAAAAAGAAGAAATCTGAGGCGTTGCAAGCTTTCTCCACGCCTACTTTTCCCTCTCTTTATCCCCTCTTTCTTTTTTAGACGATGAGGAAAATCTGGTGGACTTTGGTCGATGGCGAATTTACGTTAGAGGAGGCTCATTTAGCTAACAAAAAAATAGAAAATTCATTGCTCTGGAGCTACCTCCCAGCTTCTATCAAGTACATCCGGCTATCCTGGGGTTTAATCTTAATCATTATGCCGGCTTTAAGCTGTTCGGAGGAGGTTCTTATCACCTCATCGCCCAAAATATCCACCAATCGGAGCTTTTTCCCTTTTATCCCCAACTTGGTAGGTTCAAACCGTAGTATCAAACTCCTCTGGTCTTCATCCCCGAGGTTCGAATTTAGATACTCGGAGAAAGTGGACGTGGGTGTGGGATTGATCAGATAAAGAACCGTATTTTTTTCATTCTTTTGCAAGACCACATCCACTTCAGGAGCATCGCAATATATCATGCTCTGAACGCCTGCCCCTCCAAGCACCTCCTCCAAGAAAGAAAGCTTATCGTGGGAAAGTTGTGCGGCGATATCAAAGGTGAAGAGGAAAACTTTCCCTTGGCCCAATTTTGTCATCAGGCCCACCGGTCGATCCTGGTATTGAGCCAGAACCTGGGATTTCTTTGCACCCCTTATGTAGCCATAAATGAAAGTGAAAAACGTCCGTTGGAAAGCCTTTACCTTTCCCACCATAGGAGAAGCCTTGGTCTGTATCCTTAAAGAGCTTGATAGAAGTTTGCACTGCTTCATCTTGAGGTCAAATCGAGGCAAAAGCCCAAATAAAATTAAGTTCGTCCCTCCTTTTGCCAAATTTATCAAAAGTTGTTGAGTCCTTTCATCCATGAATTCGGCGCTAGGAACTAAAAGAACCGGAAAGCTCTTCAAACTTTCCTCCGACCACAAATCTGGGATCCCATAATCAAGCTTTAAATTAATTAAATCCTGGCTTAATCCCTTGTGAGTTTTAGAGAGCAAAAACAAAAGCGAGGGGAAATGTTCTGAAGACTTTGTCTGGGATCTGGAGGATAGATAGTCGAACCAAAGATACGGTCGGTAGTTGGCTAATCCCACCCGGGGGAAGGGTCGCAGAGTCTCCAATTCGATTTTGACGGAGAGCTCATTGAATTTCTTGATCAGATCGAAGCTGGGTCGGATGGTTCCATCATTGGCTAAGGGTGCATCATACCAGTGATCTCTTTCGACAAACATGTAATGATTAAACCCTTTGATCCCAGATGCTAAGGAGGTGATCAGAAGAAATTTAACCTTTCTTGGGGGGATCGGAAAATACTTTTCAGCGTCCTTGGGTAGATCTGCCCGAGACCCAACCGGGAACTGTGAGGACCAGGAAAACTTACCACAGGTGGCAAAATATCTTAGATGGCGCACCATCTCCACATAATCGGTTAACTCAAAAAGGCTTATCCCAGCAAAAAGATCATCCGATTCCAGAGCTTGCCAGTTAAACGGTAAGGAAAAGTCCTTAGATAAGAAAAGGTCCGTGGAAAACAGGGAAGCCACCTCAAATGAGTGATAAAGCTCCTTCAGCTTCAAAATATATTGGGATGAGACACTTTCCTTAAAGCCAATCCAATCGAAATACTTGACCAGATTTTGAGGTTTGGAAATCTTCAACTCGGTGGGGGGGTTCACATCTTTGAAATCTCTATATCTTTCCCCATAAAGCTGATTCAGTTTCTTGATCTCCTTATACCTTTCCTTAAGATACTCAGGAAACAGCGTGTTTATTAAATACTCATTATAGTCTTGGTTAAAAGGATCGAGGTTATCAGGGGATCGACCCGGCTGAAACGGCAAAAGTCCGTTGTCCAATTTGACCATAATCACCGGTCCCTTCGGGTAAACATAATTTTTTATTATGTCAGAAAGGGCACTTAAATATCTTTTCACATGAGTTAAAAATCTGGGATGAAGGGGCGAAAAGACCTCCTTTCTGCCAGCCCTCTCCCCAGCCTCTCCAGTTGATATCTTAACCGGCTCACCTGATGAATCCTTTGCCAGAATCTCAGGATTACCATATAGAAAATCTGGGTAGCCACCGTTTCTCCAATCTGAATCTATAAAAGGACCCGGATGAAGGATCACCTTGAATCCGAACTCTCTGGCCAGCTCCAAGAAGACCACCAGATCTTTGGTATGATCAGTAACTCCCATGAAGTCAAAATCCCCAACCATCGGCTCATGCAGATTCCACGGCACACAGGTGGAAATTATCCTAAACCCTGCCTTTCTGATCCGTTCAAAGCAGATTGACCAGTATCTCTTGTTTACACGGACATAATGCATCTCAGCAGAAAATGGATAATACTCCTCTTTGCCAATAATCAGTTTATTGTTGGCCACCTTAAGCATATCAATTTCAGTTTAAGGATCAGGTGGTTTTGCTAAGACATTTATTCACAACCACTTACTTAATCAACGCGAGGCTTTCATAAGTCCTCATCAAAGGCAAGTCGTAAATTATATAATCTTACAGCCATAATGCCAATTTGTCAATAAAAAAACATATCACGACCCAATATTTTCAATCATTTACAAAAAACTCCAATCTTCCCTGTTAACTCTTTATATATTTGGCACTTAATATCGCCACTCCTTCTATCATAAAATAAAATCAAGTGATGAAAAATGTGATGCCTGTTATTATTCGATTGATAACTTGCTGGCTTTCTAACTGTTAAACACTTCAAAAAGTCAACAATCTTATCTTTTCCTAATCATTCTTAAAACGATGCACAGCGCTAATGATTGGTTTAACTACACCAGTGTCAAAGATCATGAATAGAGTCTTTACCGCATGAGCCATTCTAATCTGATAGACGTTTATTCATATCCTAAGGTTAACAGAAAAAACGGGAGCAAGATTGGACGTCGCTTCTTTTCTCAAAAAAGTGGAGAATTTATTTTTGATCTCTACAAATCGAAGGGATTTGCCTGGCGGAGCTAAGAGCTCCATCTTTTAATGAGCACCCTTTGTATATCATCTCTTAGCAAGAACTTATTCCGCCTCCCGAGTTGATCCTTTCAACTCGCCAAATTTTGTTCCTTCAAATCATCCAAACACCTACCACAAAATTTTTTTAATAACAAAGCAACACCTTTCACACCGGATGTCTTGCACTTCTCTGCCGCAACTCGATTGGCAAAATCGACGCAACGTTCGAGCTCGGCGGTTAAAAGGTAACATATCAGAAACCCGCTGGAGAAAACGTCACCACATCCGACCGCATCTTTAAAATCCTCAACCTTTATGCCAGCTGATTTTTTGACTCTGCAATTCCTCCCTTCCTTGTGCACCAAAAGCGCCCCTTTATCTCCCAGTGTGATCAAAAGTGCTTTTGGTCCCAAACTCAGCACATATTCTCCAAATTCCTTAACCTTTTTTAAAGAGCCTAAATCCTTCTGAGAAAGAGCTGTAAGCTCAGTCAGATTGGTCTGAACGAAATCTGCCTGGCTTAAATATTCCTCCCAGCTTTTTGGAGCTCTGTAAAATCTTGTCCCATCCCTGTTGACTCCTAAGGTGAGACTGTGGACATCCATGAATATGGGAGCATCCGTTTTTTCTCTGATCCTTTTCAGAGTATTGAGACTTAGATCAAAACCGGAGATGAAATTGACTAAGACGGCATCACTGTCCAAAAATGGTTGGCTCTGGGTAAGGCTTAAGGGGGGAACTCTATGATAGAGGATCTCTTCTCTTTGATTTCGTTCGTCGACCAAAAGGCAGGCATGATTGTTCTTTGTCTCCACCCTTTTGATCCCATCCAATTTGACGTTTTTATACTTTTTTAAAATTTCCATCACCTGATCATAGGCATCATATCCCAGATGGCACACGGGATAGATCTCCACCAGACTGCCCCCCAAGACGGACAGGCTGACCAGGTTATACAGTATTCCCCCAAAGCTTTCCGTTTTGTTGCCCCGTGGAAAGATTATGGTATCCCTGTTTATGGTTCCGATTACCGTGATCTTAAATTTTCTCATATCTTCGCCAACGTCCTCAATCTGAGGCATTTTTGTTGATCTATCTTAAAGGAAGGATCGGACCGCTTCAAAAACCTCTTCGGTGGTGATATCTTTCATACAGCGAAAATGTTTTTCCGAACACCTTCTTTTTCCATGTATCCCGCAGGGACGACAATCCATCTTTTTCTGAACGATCACATGTCCTCTCCCGTAGGGAGCAAAACCAAACTCCGGTATGGTGGAGCCAAATATCGCCACCACCGGTCTTCTCATGGCAGAAGCAATATGCACCGGAGCGCTATCGTTGGAAAGGATCACCTTACAGAATGATACGGCGGCGGCAGATTGCAATATGTTAGTCTCTCCTGCCAATATCTTTGGCTTCTTTTCCATCGAACCCGCGATCCTTTCACACAGGTTTCGGTCCTCTTCAGAGCCAAGAAAAATCACCTTGGCCCCGGCTTTCTCCATAAGAAGCTGTGAGACTTCTCCGAATCTTTCGGATATCCATCTTTTGGTGGGCCATACCGAGCCGGGAGCAATTCCTACGATCTTGTCATCTTCTTTGATGCCACATTCTGACAGAAGCTGGCGAACATAGAAAAAATCCTCAAAAGATGGAAAAAGCTCAGGGCCCCTGTTTTCTGGAAGATGATTGAAATCCGAGAGCAAGGATAGATTGCGATCCACCTCATGCATGTTATCATGATAAACCAGCCTCCGGGTAAAAAGAAACGAACCTGCGCTTTTGTCGAAACCGATCCTTTCAGGTATTCGGGAAAGATAGGCCAAAAGAGCTGACCGCAAGGATCGGTGTGGTATCATCGCCAGATCAAACTTTCTTTCGGCAATCCTTTTTACGATCCGAAGAAATTCCCCGGCTCCCTTATTTCTTCTTTTATCGTAGACCAAGACCTCGTTTAAATGAGGATTGTTTGCCAAAACTTCCTTGGTTTGGGGAATAAGCAAAAAGGAGATGAACGAATCAGGAAAGGTCTTTCTTATACTTCTGACCAGAGGCGTGGAAAGGATGACATCTCCAATGAAGGCGGTCTGGACGATCAGGATTCGCTTATATCTCATTCATCTTGATTTAAATTAAGGGTTTCTTGCAAATGGCTTGGTGGCACATTCTTAAATAAGGAGCTTTGCCTGCAGGATTTAGATGAAAAGGAACAAATTTTTTAATTCTCCACACAGGTGGAGATGGTTTCAAAAAAAGCCTGCACCGGATAATTTCGGGTAGGGGCGAATCTTCAGATTCGCCCTTTTGATTTTGGTCAGTTGACTCAAATGAGGTGGAGCTAAGGCTCCCCCCTACATCTAACTGATTCGGATTATCCCTGAGGAGCACAAAGTAAAGCATGGTAGAACAGAACTCCATATCAAAAAGAACTGGTTTAATTCTCCATACTCTTTGTTGTCTCTTTTCAACCAAACGTTAAAGCCCCTCTCCCTCTTTTTCGCTCGAGAAAAGGATGAGGATGGAACTCAGAAAAAACAAAAGTCTTTTCTTTTTCGTAAATTTCTATCCTTTTAATTCGCTGGCGGATACAGATCGGTTGTGCTTTTCCATCGGCGATGAGGCCAGAACCAGTGATCCGGATACTTGCGGATATACTCCTCCAATACGCTGGTATAAGCCTGGGTCAACTTCTTTATATCTTCCTCCTTGTGCGAGGTCCTCTCCATATAAATTGGTTTCTCTATCTTTATCCTTTGCTTTTTTTTATCCTCCCTGATTATGAACCCCATGATAATAGGAACGTCCATCTTCAGAGCGAAGGCAGCAGGACCCTTCGGGGTGGAGGCAGGACGACCGAAGAACCTCACCAGGGTCCCATCCCGTCCAGCATCCTGATCAGAAAGCATAGCCACCAACCGATTGTTTTTTAAAGACCTGATTACTCCCTTAGCAGCTGCTCCCATTTTGATTATTCCGATTCCCATAGATTTTCTATACTCATTCATCAAGTCGTCTACCAGAAGATTATGTTGTTCTCCCACCAGAAAATCGATGGGATACCCTTTTTGACTTAAAGCCGCCCCCATCAACTCCCAGCTCCCAAAATGTCCCGCCACCAGAACTGCCCCCCTTCCCCTTTTCAATGCCTCATCGAAATGCTCGGTTCCTTCAAATTCCACCAGGTTAAAAACTTTTTGTTTACTCAGAGAAGGAAACAACGAATACTCCACCATGGATTTTCCAAAATTCCGGTAAGCTCTGCGGGCGATTTTGGTCAACCTATCTTTTCTTAAGCCCAGTGAATTTTTTAAATTGATCAGGGTAACCTTTCTTCTTACTCTCAAAATATCAAAGGCCAGCCATCCCAGAGACGAGCCCAGAAGAAGTGCCAAGCGATAAGGAACAAGCCGAGCGATTGCGCCCAAAACACAGGTAAGAAGATACTCAATCCGATGTTTTATCATCCGAGAATTCATCGAGCCTCTTTATCCCTTCCTCCTCTAATTCCCATTCTTTTAGGGTCTTTTTGGTGTGTCGCTTTTTCAGAAGATAGAGAAACACGATGAAAAAAGCAAGTCCGATCCAGATTAGGAAGGTGTCGCCCAAGAAGCTGATCCAGTTGTATCTCCCTTTAATAAATTTCTCAAACTCCAGTTGAAAGGAAAGATAATTCGATCCTATGGTCCTCAGAAAAGCTAAATCTATGCTGGTCCCACTTGCCAGGTGGGTAACCAACTCCTTTACGGTCCCCTCTCCGTATTCCTGATAAAGATAGGAGACCGCCAAAAAGCTTTCCGTATATGCAAGTTGGGCTTTGCTTTCCTGGAAGGCGTTAACCGTCTCTATCTGAGACAAAGGAAGGATCGAGCCGGTCAAAACTGCCCGTGCCACCGCTAAATCCTGCCCAATTCTCCACTCGTGGGATTGGTACATGGCAAATCCCTCATCCAACCAGCGGGGAACTTTGGCTTTTCCAGAAAGCTTGCCTAAGAATATATGGGCTAATTCGTGCGTGACCACCTGAGAAAAGGGACGGTGATATTTAAAACGATAAGGCGATTTAAGAACTATCAAATTGCGATCAGGAATTGCACATCCGATCCCCCAATCAGGAAAATTGCTCCCCACCATGGACAAAAACTCCTCCTCGGTGTTTGCCACAAAAACGCTTACCCGCTCACTTAAGGAATCCTCCAGAAAGCCTGAGATCTTCTTATACGAGGACTCTAAGGTATTTTTTACCTCTTGAGCCAGATCCTGAGTGGAGGCAAAAATATCAAAATGGGAGGTGCTAAGACTAACCTGGGAGGAAGAAAAATCAGTGAATGTAAAAATTAAAAAGACAAAAATAATAGATATACCGGTTGGATTCCTCATTCATCACTTTAGATAAAGGATATTTTCATCTACTTGAAAATTTAAATCAAAGGAAAAGGTTAACATCTGTTCTGTTGAAATTGATCGGTTGCATTCAGCCAAAAAAATTCACATCCTAATCATTTTTTCTTCTTTTCAAACAGATTCTTCAACCATTCTTCGGCTTTCTTTTTAAACTGATCTTTTATTTCCTCTTTTTTCTCTTTAACCCTTGCCTTCATCTGTTCTTTAAATTTCTTCTCCGCCCTTGAGGTCTCCAGGACAAAGTTTGGACTGGAGGCAGACCCACTTATTTTGATATCTAAAACCACCCTCCCCTGTTCGTTTTTAAGATAACCCGAAAGATCGCCTAAGGCATCGAACCCCAAAGAAAGCTCTTCAGAGAGCACCACGGTCAACTTATAATCTAAGGAACCATCCAGACCCACTGATCCTAAAAGCTCAAAATCCCCGTCCCTGGTTGTGGCGGAGAAATCATCGAACCAGATCCGTCCATCTACAACCCTAAATGAATTTCTTAGGGTCTTGATCTTTTGTTCTTTGAAACTTTTGATCTTCAAAAACGATGCTAGCTTCTCTAAGATCTTGAAGTTAACCAGCCTGCCATCTGCAAAGCTAACCGTTCCACTACCGAAGAGGGTCTTTTGAATATCTTCCAACCGATTGCCCCTCCCGGAGAAGCTGGCATTTAGATTTAGCTTGCCAAAAAGATGATCATCCAAGGAGGTAAATCTGGAAAGAAAATCATTTGCCTCGATCTGGTTGGCGGTAAAATTCATATCATACTGGATATGATCAATATCCTTCAGATCACAGCTCACCCTACCTCCCACCGAGCCAGAAAACACTTGGGCAACTAAATTATCCATACGTAATACGCCATCTGTGAGGTTCATACTGGCTGAAAGGTTGCTAAATTCCATCTCCCTGAAGATGGCTTTTTTGATGAAGAGCTGTCCCTCCACATTGATGTCGGGTAGAAGGACCACCCCTGCGCCACCGGACCCCTTTTCGGCTTTGCCTTCCGCAGAGGGAACAGGAAATATCTCATCTAAGTTCAGATAGGGAGAATCAAGATTGAAGCTTAAAAGAGGCTTTCCCTTTTTTGACGAGAGAAAATAAGGGATGGCTCGGTAAACTTTTCCCTGAAGGCTCAAGGGGGACTTGCCCAAGGTCATCGTTAAGTTGGATACGTCAACGTCTTCACCTTTTAAAAGGATCTCAGCATCCAAGTTTCTGACGGGAACTCCCAGTGAAGGCATCTTTACCTGAGCTTTTCTTAAATCGACCCTTCCGGAGAAATTCATCGTCTCTGGCAACTTCACCTTCCCATAAGCCCTGAGGTTCATTTCTGCTTGACCAGATATATGAGTTCCTTCAGGCAAGCTGACAAACTCACTTAAAAGGACAAGATCTAAGTTGATCCTCAGTTTCGAGCTCAGACTGGGATCAGAGAAATCCTCCAGCACCAGCTTAACCTCCATCGGTGCCCCACCTAACTTCGCTTCTGAGGAAAAGAAATTCAAACTTCGGTTGTTGAAGTTTATCTCCCCATAGGGCATGGTCAATGGTTGGGAAACGTCGGGGAACTCAACCTTTGCGTCCTTAAGAACCACCCGACCTTCCACCCGGGGGAAAAGGGTCCCCTTCAGCTCTCCCTTGACAGAGGCTAACACTTCAATATTTCCAGAGGTCTTGAGTTGATTTAAAGGCGAAGACTCTATTTGGGGTAAAGAGTTAAAAAGATCCCTCAGTGGAATCTTATCAGATTCAATCTTCAAATCCAAAAAGGGAGAACTGCTCAGCTTTTCCACCTTTCCCTTCATATCCAATCCTACCTCCCCAATGCCGATCTTCACAGATTTTATGTCTAATAAATCTTTTGGGATATTCAGATTTATGTGATGTTCCAAGGAGATGCTAAGTGGTGGAAGCTTTCCTTTATAATCGGGCAGGTTCAATTCAATCTGGTTCACCCTGATTCTTCCGGTGATTTCTGCATTTTCCATCTTCTGGTCCAACAGAAGCCGTTCATCCTGTTCATACTGATGCAAAACTATCTTCTTCTTGGTCACATCATCTGTGTATCTGATCTCTCCTCCTCTTATCTGGAGACGATCGAAAGCCACCGGCAGGATGATCGATCCTCCTTCTCCTCGGATGAGATCACCAAAGTTGGTTATTCCCTTTTTGTTCCTCTCCAGATTGATCTGGGGAGCATCGATTATCAACTTTTTGATCTCAATCCTTTTTTGAAACAAAGGCAGAAACTTGACTCTAATGGATAGCTGATCGAATCTAAAAAGGCTTTCCTGTTCAAATCCTTCAGGATTAAAAATCCTCATTCCTTTTACATCTACGCCCAGCCCTCCCCAGATGGAAAGGGAAACATCTTCGATCTCCACCTTTCTTTGAAGCGCCCCTTCAATTCTGGGGATCAACAACGAAACCAGCCTCTGTTTGGTGAAAACAATCTTTACCGCCACAGATGCCAAAGCCAAAAGGATCACGACTCCAACAGCCACTCCGAAAAAGATCTTCCATCCCTTTTTCAATTTCATGGAGATCCTCTTTTAAGGGGTGTTAAGATTTAATCGACTTCTCGGTTTACTGAGTAATAAATACTTAAGTATTCGTTTCAAGTCACATTCCATTTATCATGTTGGATAAACGGGACAACTCGTATGGTTAACCTGGTTGATCACCCGCTTTATCACCCCACCCCCTAAAACCACCTCTCCCTGATAAAACACAACAGACTGTCCAGGAGTAACAGCTCGTTCTGGCCGATTGAATTTAACCATAACCTGACCATAGGTCAATGGATAAATCTTCCCCTTTTGCGGAATATGCTGATATCTGATTTTTATTTCACAATCTGTTTCTTTCTCTAAGTTGTCCTGGGCGATCCAGTTCACATCAGTGACTACAAAGCAGGAACTGAAAAGGTCCACCTTTTCTCCCACATAAATGGCATTTTTTTCTGGATCGATTCGAACCACATAAAGAGGCTTTCCCTTGGCAAGACCCAATCCCTTTCTTTGTCCGATGGTGTAAAACGGTATCCCCTTATGTTCTCCAATCTTCTCCCCTTTGAGGTTAAAAATTGGACCAGGTTGGATCTTTCCTTTCTTTCCCTCACGGTGAATCCATTCGTTTATGAATCTGGGATAATCGTCATCTGTCACAAAGCAGATCTCCTGACTTTCCTCCCTTTCTGCCACCTTCAAGCAATATTCTTGGGCTAAAGTTCTGACCTGATTTTTGGTCATCTCGCCCAAAGGGAACAAGGTTCGACTTAAATCATTTTGCGACAGTCCCCACAGGGCATAAGATTGATCCTTCGTGGGATCTACCCCCTTTAACAGAAGATACCTTTTAAGTTGTCTGTCCAATCTTATTCGGGCGTAATGTCCGGTGGAGATGAAGCTTGCTCCCAAAGTTTGCGCCTTTCTCCATAAGCTTTGCCATTTGATTTTAGTGTTACAAACTACGCAAGGATTGGGAGTCCTGCCTTCAAGGTACTCATACACGAAATTGGAGATTACCCCCCTTTTGAAATCCTCCCTTAAGTCCACGACGTAATGAGGAA
Source organism: Candidatus Zixiibacteriota bacterium (assembly GCA_029933635.1). Taxonomy (GTDB): domain Bacteria; phylum Zixibacteria; class MSB-5A5; order MSB-5A5; family SM1-73; genus SM23-73-3. The sequence goes on from JAOZNS010000008.1 coordinate 16,642, forward strand.
TTCCTATCTTCTGGCAGACTGCACGAGCGTCGTTTAAAGCTTCCAAGGAGCAACATCTCCCATCTGGATGGGAGTCTCCGCCCACCTGGCTAAAATCCCAAAGCTTCATGGACAGTCCCACAACCTGATAGCCTTTGTGGTGTAATAAAGAGGCGACTAAGGAACTATCCACCCCCCCACTCATTGCTACCACCACCAAAGTCTCTGAGTTCTTCCGATCCATCATCTTCCCTTCACTTTTTATGATCGAACGTCCATTGGCGGAGGATACGGAAAAGACCTTCAGGTCTTTAAAATTGAAATACAAACCCTAAAGTTTTTTTACCTCATTGAACCCTTAAAAGATAAGAGAAACTTGGGGCGAAGACAAAATAAGTTTTAATGTTACAGCTGGATGAGTTTTGAGATTGTATTAAATGTAGAAGAAAATTAGATATACCAGTTCACTTCATCTAAGATTGGAAATCACTAATTTTTTTGGTAGCGTATCGAAATTTTGTTGCTAATTTTGGTTTTGGGTTACTTTAAGTTCTTGTTATCTAACTTCTTTAGCTTTACAAGGCACCGATTTGGGTTGTGGCACAAGCTAAGTATTTTAAAAAACCCTTTTCGCTGAAGAATGGCGTTAATCTCAGCCCTTGCCCTTTGTGGCTGTTACCATTGGCAAATAATGCAAACTGATTGAATCCTACAAAAAAACCAACATAAAAACGTTACGTTACCAATTTTTTATTCTTTATTTTTGCTTTGTTCTTTTTTTATAGTCCTCTATCGCCTTATGCAGAGCATCGGCGGCTAAATTGGAGCAATGCATTTTGAGGGGAGGCAAGCCATCCAACGCTTCCGCCACCGTATCTCTTGAGATCCTTTCTGCCTCCTCCAAGGTTTTGCCCTTCACCAGCTCAGTCACCATGCTGGAGGTGGCGATGGCGGCGCCACAGCCAAAGGTTTTAAACTTAGCCTCTATGATTCGATCATCCTTTACTTTGATGTAAAGCTTCATTATATCTCCACAGACTGGATTCCCGATCTCCCCCACCCCATCTGCGTCTTCGATCTCCCCCACGTTCCTGGGATTCTGAAAGTGTTCCATTACCTTTGCGCTATACATTCTCTCTCCTGCTTTTCTGCTTTATTTTTTTGCATAAAGAGGCGACATGGACCTTAACCTGTTTATGATCTCGGGAAGAAGATTTGCCACATACTCCACATCCTCGGTGGTGTTATCTTTTCCAAAGCTGAACCGGATGGCTCCCTGAACGATGGCTGGATCAACCCCCATGGCCGCAAGAACGTGAGACGGCTCCAAGGTGCCGGAGGTGCAGGCTGAACCGGATGAAACCGCCACTCCCTTCAGGTCCAGGCTCAGGATGACGGATTCCCCCTCCACTCCTTTAAAGGAGAGGTTCAGGGTGTTGGGAATTCGGTGGTTTAGATCTCCATTCAAAATCACATCTGGAATAGAATCCAAAAGCTTTTGGTAAAATCTCTGGGTGAGCTCTCTGAGACGATTGTTTTCTTCCTCCATGTTCTGATTTATCAACTCCAACGCTTTGGCAAAGCCCACGATGGCGGGAACGTTCTCCGTCCCTGCTCTTCGGGAACGTTCATGATGTCCCCCGTGTGACCAAGGTGTAATTCGAACACCCTTTCGGACAAAAAGAGCTCCCACCCCTTTCGGTCCATAAATCTTGTGACCGGAGACGGAGATCATATCCACCTCTAACCTCCGCACGTCTATGGGAATTTTTCCCACAGCTTGAACCGCGTCAGTATGAAAATATGCTCCCTTCTCCTTTGCGATTTTACTGAGCTTCTCAATCGGCTGGATGGTTCCCACCTCATTGTTGACATACATGATGGAGACCAAGACGGTATCCTCACGGAGGGCTTTTCTCAAATCATCCGGGTCCACCATCCCCAAGGAGTCCACCGGAAGATAGGCCACCTCAAACCCCTCCTTCTCCAAGAACTTACAGCTTTCCAGGACGGCGTGATGTTCGATCCTGGAGGTGATGATATGCTTACCCTTTTTTCTATTAGCAAAGGCGGCTCCTTTGATTGCCAGATTATCCGATTCGGTTCCTCCGCTGGTAAAAAAGATCTCTTGCGGAAAGGCACCGAAGAGATAAGCGACCTTCTCCCTGGCCTCCTCCAATGCCACCTTGGCCTCCCTCCCAAACCCATGCACGCTTGAGGCGTTTCCGAACTTCTCCTTGAAGTATGGCAGCATCGCCTCCAGCACCTCAGCCCGCACTGGGGTGGTGGCGTTATGATCCAGATAGACCCTTCTCATCTGCTCCTCCAATGTTGGAAAGGCGGAAGTTTTTCTGACTCAAAACCTGTTTTCTAAGATCAGCTAAGGTCACGCTGGAAAGTGCCCCTTCGATAAGTTTCTCTAACTTCTTCCATAGAATCCGAGAGACGCAAACTTGCGGACCGATACAGCTTTTCTCCCGCATCCTAGGAAAATCGCAGTAGGAGATGGAAATGGGACCGTCCAGCGCATTGATGATCTGGTTAACGGTTATCTGGTCCCCCTTTCGGGCCAAAACATATCCCCCTCTGGCACCACGGACGCTTTTTACGATTCCCGCCTTTTTCAACCTATGAAGTATCTGTTCTAAATAGGTCACCGACATCTGCTGTCTTTGGGAGATCATCTTTATGGTTACCGGTTTTCTATCCGACCCAGTAGCAATCTCCAAAAGCGCCCTCAAGCCATATCTTCCTCGTGTGGATATGTTCATCTTCTCACCTTCTTTTACTATTACGAGTGAAAAGAAGAAATGTTTACCAAATTTGTCAAGATTATTCTAAGAAATCTCTCAAAAACTCCTTTCGCAGGATTGGAAATTCAGCGGGATCCAAATTCGGACCCGCAGAGCGGGATGTAAGTCATTGATTTTTCACAGGTGCTCTGCGGGCGGGACATATTGTCAGAACACTTTCCTTTATTTTTTCAAAAGACCTTTTTGTGGCAGAGCTTCTCTTTTTCCCTCAGAAAAATCGTTTGCGTCTTGAGAAAATTAAGTTAAATTAAGTTCTGGCTGAAGGCAGAGTCTATGATCGATTTGCATACCCATACAACCCTGAGCGACGGCTCGGTGCTCCCTTCAGAGCTGGTGAGACATTGCCTGATTTCAGGGTACCGAGCCGTAGCCCTTACCGATCATGTTGATTCGGGAAATATGGAGAGGGTGCTACAACAACTGATGAAGGTAGCAGAAGATTTAAATCGGATGGGTCAGATCAAGGTTTTGTCCGGAGTGGAGATCACTCACATGCCACCGTCTTTGATTCCGGAGATGGCCCAAGATGCCAGAAAGCTTGGGGCAAAGATAGTGGTGGTGCATGGAGAGTCGCCAGTTGAGCCAGTTTATCCCCAGACAAATCTTTTTGCTCTACAGAGCGATGTCGATATCTTGGCTCACCCAGGGATGATCACAGAAGAGGAAGTAAGGCTGGCTGAAAGGAGAGGAATTTATCTGGAACTTTCCGCTCGTAAGGGACACTGTCTGACCAACGGGCGATTGGTGGTTTTGGCCAGAAGATACCAAGCAAAGCTAGTAATCAATACGGATGCTCATGGACCCAAGGAGCTTTTTTCGCAAGATCTGTTGAGAAAGGTGGGCTTGGGAGCAGGATTGACTGAGGGTGAATTTCAAAAGGTGCTTGGCAATTCAGAAGAATTGGTGAATAAAAGATTTTAGCGTTTTCAAATCTTAGTGATTCTATCTGAATGAATCTGACCTCTTGCACAAGTTCCCATGGTAAGGTTTGGTCGATTGCTTCAACTTTTGCAAATCAATGCGGTCAAACGTCTGTTCTGGATAATAAGATTTTTTAAGCTCTGAAGCTTAAGTCGCTCCCAAAACATATAATTGTTCAAACGAGAATGAAGATTAAGTTCACCAAGATGCAGGCTCTGGGGAATGATTATCTATACGTGGATTGTTTCAAACAGAAGTTAAGCAAAGCTCTTTTACCTGATCTGGCAAAAAAAATATGTGATCGACATTTTGGGGTTGGTGCAGATGGGTTGATCTTGGTGAAACCTGGGAGAACAAACAAGTTTCGAATGGTTTTCTATAATCCCGATGGGACCGAAGCGGAGATGTGTGGAAACGGAATTCGCTGCTTTGCCAGGTTTCTTTATGAGCACGGTTTGTCTAAAAGAAGAAGGCAGGAAGTAGAGACTAAAGCCGGAACGATCCAAACGGAGATACTCACCACCGACAGGGATTTTTTGATTCGAGCAGATATCGGCAGACCGATCTTGGAAAGAGAGAAGATCCCGGTAAAAGGAAACCGGCGATTTTGCATAGATGAGACATTGAACTTAGGTGGGCAAAAGTTAAAAGTTACCTCACTTTCCTTGGGAAATCCTCATACGGTGATTTTTGTGAAAGAGTTTGACCCCCGATGGCAGGAGATTGGAAGGATGGTGGAGAGGGACCCCCTCTTCCCTCGAAGGACCAACGTGGAGTTTGTAAAGGTTCTAAGCCCCAAAAAGATACGACTGAAGATCTGGGAAAGAGGGGTGGGGGTGACCTTGGCTTCGGGAACCGGAGCCTCTGCCGCAACTGTGGCTGGCGTGCTTGCCCAAAAACTCAATCGCAAGGTGACAGCATTATTCGACAGAGGTGACCTTAAGATCGAGTGGGACCTGAAGGATGACCACCTTTACATAACCGGTCCAGCTACCTCGGTCTTCTCCGGCATATATGATTATACCTAGAGATAATTTCTTTTTCCCCTCGGAGTGGAATTAAAAAACATCCAACAGGTTCTAATCGAGCAAAGGCTTGGTTGTCCTAAGGGTCCTTTTCTCAAAGCCGGGAGGCGATTTTTTTTTAATAGAATCGTATAAGATTATTGGTAACCTAAAAGCATGAGGAAAGGACAAAAAGGGTAGAAATCTCCAACTTAGTACGAGAGCAAAAAATTATCTAATGAAGAAAAGGTTTAAAATTCCTCTTTATCTCTTTTCGTTTCTCCTCCTGGCTGGTCTGATCTTCTGGGGGCTCCTCACCCAGACCAAACTATTAGAAAGCCGGGTTAACCGGCTTTTGGGAGTTTTTCTTGAAAACAAATATTCGATTAAAATCAATGTAGGAGACATCAGTGGTTCTTTTTGGAGGGAGCTTGTAATAAAGGATGTGACGGTCGACCTCCTCCACACAGATACCACCTATGGGATAGCCCAAATCCCTCAACTTAAGCTGAATTACAGGCTGTCCAACCTGTGGAGAAAGAGGTGGATAGTCGATTCTCTAACCGTTGTGCGCCCCCATTTCGCCATCATAAGAACTGAAGATGGTAAGTTTTTAGTGGCACTTCCCACGGGCGAAAGGAGGATGATATCCAAGACAGGTTTGTTCGATTTCAAGTTGGAAAATATTAAAATCCAGGCGGGATCTCTTGATCTTTTTTCGGCGGGCAAACGGTTTGCCATCCAAGACTTGAATCTTGAAGCTTGGTTGAGCAGGGATCCAGAAGGAATCAAATTGAACATCTTGCGAGGTGATCTTGAATTTCCACAGAAGGACCTCCTTTTGAAGGATCTTCGAGGTTTCCTCTGGTTCAAAAAAGATAGCCTGTATATCGAAGGGCTCAAAATCGAAACGGAAGATTCGGACGTACAGATTTCTGGGAAGGTGGGCAATCTTTTAGATCCACACTTTTGGTTTTCAGTAAAGGCGGAGCCGATTAATCTGACAGATATCAGGAAGATGGCTGGTGTGGGGCTGGAAGGAGTTCTGAAGGTGAAGGGGACCTGTGAGGGAAATTTTAAAAGATTTGAAGGGAGGGCAAGTTTGAATGGATCGTTCTTTGGAAGAGATTTCCAGAAGATAAGGACCCAATATATTTATCGGAATAAGAAGCTTATCTTTTCCTCCATCGGTGGCAAAGCCTTTGGTTCTTCCCTTAACGGGAAAGGAATGTTTGACTTTGGGAAAAGACCCGAGGAATATGAATTTGAGGGTCAAACCCATCATCTCAATTTGAACCATATCATATTTGAAAGTCTGGAAACCGATCTTTCTGGACACATTCGTCTTCAGGGGAGATCCACCTCGGAAAAAGAGTTTTTCATGCAGGTGAAGGTGAATCTTGGTAATGGAAAAATTGAGCAATATAGCTTCAGCGCGGCTGAAGGAGCGATGGACCTTACCACCTCCGCAGTGGTCTTCCATCCTCAATTTCATCTGGATTACAAAAATACGAGGGTGACCCTAAAAGGTGAGTTGGAATATGGAGGAGAAATAAACTTAGAGGCCCAGGTAGATTTTCGAGATCTAAGAGATTTCCGGGAGCAGATATTTATCAAGGAGATGAAAGGTAGGGGGAGAGCTTGGGTGAAGGTCAGCGGAAAAACGAAAGATTTCGACATTAAAGGAGAATTCAAATCGGATTCCTGTTATGCTTATCAACTTTTTAGTTCCAATGCAGAAATCGGGCTTCAGTTAAATAATTTCCTCTCCAAACCTAAAGGGGAAGTAAACGTTCGCTTTCTGGAAGGAGAAACTTGGGGGATAAGCTACGACAGCCTCATCTCCCAGATAGAGGTGAATGATCAGGTGTTTAAAATAGACTCTGCTCGTCTACATAACCAAAATTTAGGACTGAATTTTTGGGGGGAGTTGAATCTTTCCCAAACTCCTCAGGTTTTGTTGATCTATCAGATAGGCTTAGACTTTCGAGGAAACCCCCTGGAGGCTTTGTCACCAACGGTGGTGGAGATCGATAGCCAAAAAATTAAAATAAGAAAGTTTGTTCTTTCAGGCAGAAGTGGTCAAATCGATGTTTCGGGTGAGATCGACTACCAAGAGAGGATGAATCTCTCAGTGAATGTCTCCGGGCTGGACATCTCTCCCTGGGCCGGTCTTGTAAGTGCAGAACCGGTGAAGGGTCAGCTTTCCTTGAAAGCCCTTTTGAGGGGAGATTTTCGTAATCCGGAAATCGAGGGCCAAGTGGCAATTCAGCAACTTGTGTTCAGGGACATGGAGTTGGGGCGTTTAAGAACGGATTTGGCTTACCAGGAAAAGAGACTTCAGATCAAAGACATCGTGATAGCCGATGCAGGCTGGGAGTATGTCGGGGATGGGTTTTTGCCCATAGACCTATCCTTCGTCTCGGTGGAGCAAAGGGTCTTGAATCAACCTCTGAAGTTTAAATTTCACATCCAGGGAGAACGGCTTGAGCTTATCAGGTTGTTTATTCCACAGATAGAGTATTTGGTCGGCAAGTTCCAGGGTGATTTAGATATTACGGGGACCTTTTTTCATCCTCAGTTTGATGGAAAGATGGGCTTGAGGGAGGGAAGCTTAAAATTCGTCCAGCTGTCCGACCCGGTGGAGCAACTGGTGGTAGAGATGAGGATGAAAAATGAAGAGCTTATACTAAAGAAGCTGAGTGGATTTGTGGAGCACAGGGAGACAGAAGAGAGGATTCCCTTCAAGAAGATATGGAGGATTTTCTCCTCCAGGGAAAAAGTTAAAGGAGAGGTGACCGGCTTTGGAAGCATAAATCTAAAAGATATCCATAACATCAACTATGAGCTTTATTTCTCAGGAGATAAGATACCGATCAATTATGAATATGCTGACCTTTCCGCCATGGCTGACTTAAGCGTGGAGATAACCGGACGATCTCCACCCATGATCACCGCCCAGATATTCTTATCCCAGCTTCTCTATCGGGAGCCTTTTACTACCACCGGATCGGGAAATTCCCTTTCCTCCGGTCAAACCGAGGGAGATCAGTGGGACTGGAATCTAGACATCTCTGCTCCAAACAATTGCTGGATCATCAACGATGATGTGAAGCTTGAGTTCCAAGGTGACGTGATGGTGCTACGCGAGGGAGGGGAGCTTAGAATCTTAGGTGATCTGAAGACGATCAGAGGGAAATATTTTCTTTATGGAACCAAGTTCACCATTGAGAAAGGTTCTTTCTTTTTTGATAACATAGAAAAAATTGACCCTAAGATTGATTTTTTGGTATCAACCAGATTAATGGGCGGAAGTTCAGCTTCTTCCGGACAGACCAGTCTTATGAGCACAGGATCGGGAGACCGGGTAAGGTTAGCCATCAAAGGCACCCTATCTGAACCGAAGGTGGAGCCGGCTCCAGATTCTCCGTATTCTAAGGAGGACATCTTAGAGCTCTTGGCCTTCCAGCGTGGTTTCTCCTCAGTCGATTCAGGCGGAATGGGAAGCCTGTTTCAGGAGCGGGTGATCAAAAGCTTGGGCGGTGCTTACAGCAGCAGATTTCTGGAGAGCATTGCCGGACAGACTCTGGGCGTGGAGACGTTCGAGATCATACCCACCTGGAGCGAGAAGCTCAGATTAACCGATGCTCAGATCACCATCGGCAAATACCTCTCTGACAAAGTCTATCTTCGCTACACCCGCCGTCTTTCTCAATCCAGCGGACAGGAGACCGGTGTGGAATACAGGCTGAATAAGAACCTCCTTTTAGAGGGACGAAAAGATAAACTGGGGCTTTTCCATTTAGGATTGAACCTCAACTGGGAATATTAAAGCCTATCTCTTCCCATCCATGCTTTATAAATTTGATGCTTTACTCCTCAACAAGAAGAATTAAATCCAACCGCTCACTTAAGCGTTCAGGTGTTCTTATGAGCCATGTCTTTGAAAAAAGACTTCTTTTCGGTGTTTTGATCTGTTTGGGATTTTTCCTCTTGGTTATGTCGGTGGAGGCTGAGGCTAAAAAAAGACCAAAGATTGAAAAGGTGACGGTGGAAGGGAACAGGTATTTCTCCGACAGTAAGATAAAGGATCAGATGATCTTAAAAGAGAGCAGGTGGTATAACCTTTTCAAAAAAAGAAGATTCAGCCCTCAAAAGGCAGAGCTGGACCAAGCGGCCATCGATTCCTTATATCATATACATGGGTTCTTGGAAGCAGAATGCCGGATTGAAGCTGAAAAGAAAAAGGGAAACAGTTGTCTGGTAAGAGTAAAGATCAAGGAGGGTCCCCAGACCAGGATAGGTGAGGTCATCCTCAAAGGAGGACTGCCCGATCTTAAGGAAAAAACAAAAAGGGAGTTGAAATTCTTGAAAAAGGGCGATCCTTTCAACTGGACCAAGCTACATCAGGTGGCTTTCAACATCAAGACGGTCTATGCAAATAACGGTTATCCTTATGCAGATGTTAATATTCTGGCCTCGGAGACCGAAGAGAGGTTCGTTCGGAATGTCACTTTCAGGATAGATGAAAATAAAAAGGTCTTTTTTGGGAAGGTGACCTTTGAGGGATTGAAGCTCACCCGAGAGGATGTGGCCAGCCGAGAGCTGACCATCAAAGAAGGTGAGATTTATTCCAGAGAGAAGATCATCGATAGC
>JAOZNS010000117.1:0-4788 GCA_029933635.1 Candidatus Zixiibacteriota bacterium
AACTAATTTTACACACAAATATTTACATCACCCTTCCTATTACCAAAGGTGTTTTAACTTGCTAAAATGATGGAAATCGCCTATATTAAAAATAGAGCCATCAAATGATGGAGGCAGAGAAATGGCTAAGAATACTCTGATCAGCAATAGCCTGTTAATCACCATAGCCTCACTGTTTATTATCTTATCTGCAACTCCGAGAGCAGATGCAACTGAGGTGGTATCCATAAAATTAAGCGCAGAAGAATATCAGATCGCAGAAAACGACGAAGGACAGATAGTTCATATGGATGGTTTTGGATATCTTCTGGTTCCCGGCAAACCGATGCTCCCTGCTAAAAATTTCCTGATTGCTCTTCCCCCTGGTGCAAAGGCTGTATCCGTGCAGGTAAAAGGTACAGGAGAAACTCAACTGCCCGGGACCTATCGAATCGTATCCACTCCACCGATTTTGCCTCTGGTTGACTTACACCAATACCCGGAACTTATGAAGAGATTGCAAGCTGAATGGCGGAGGAATAACCAGGAGGTGTATTCCTCAGATCAGCTCTACCCGAGGGTGAGGGGAAGGCTTATCAGCTCGGGCACCTTGCGAAAATACTCTTATGTTTCGGTCTCCTTTTATCCCTTCAGTTACCGTCCCTTATCAGGTAAGCTTATTTATTATGATGGGGCCCAAGTTTTTATCAATTACAAGTTGCCCTCACCGGGCAGTGCTGAAGCTTGGGAGGTGGAGGAGCTGAAGTGGGATGCTGTAGCTGATGAGAAAGCTTCGAGGTTGTTTGTCAATTATCCTGAGGTGAAGGGTTTGTATGAGCCCTCAGGGAAACCACCTAGGGGCTGGCAGAAAAGTTACGACTACGTGATCATCACAACCGAGAATCTTCTGAGCGCCATAATTTCCTCTGGTTTCCCTGACTGGAAGGCTTCTTTGGGATATACTCTCAGATATGTTCTGACCACCGATCCTGAGATTGCATCCCAGTCTGGCGTTGATTTAGCTCAAAAGATCCGCAACTTCTTAAGGGACTATTATGCTTTTTGGGGGATACGGTATGTGCTTCTGGTGGGTGATTGGGAGACGGTCCCCATGCGCTATTGTTATCCGGACCCGACAAACCACTGGAATAATGCTGGCACCCCCAATGCCACAAGTGGAGAGAATCCGACCGACTATTACTACGCGGATCTATCTGATCCCGACGAGGTATCTTGGGATTCAGATGGTGATGGATTCTACGGGGAGTATGGGGAGGACAATCCAGATTTCTTAGCTGAGGTTTATGTGGGACGCATACCGATTAACGATCTTGCTCGAATAACGTATACCCTGAACAAGCTGGTTGTTTTTGAACAAGATACCGGGGATTGGAAGAACAAAGCCCTGCACGCTGGTGCCTTTTGGTATTTTGCAAACGAAAACCACAGTGGCATGCCAGCTTATGAAGGTGCTACCTGTATGAATGAGATTGAGACCAATCTTATGGGTGGCTGGGTAATAAGCCACTACAGTGAGCAGTCTGGATTAGCCCCCTCTGCTTATCCCTGGCCTTCGCTGAATGAAGAGGCTTTTGTCAATGATTGGCGAAACGGGGAATACAGCATAGTAAACTGGGGTGCCCATGGGTGGGTGGACGGCGCAGCTCGAAAAGTGTGGGAATGGGACGATGGCGATAGTGTCCCGGAGACCCAAAATCCTAATGAGATGTCCTGGCCTTATTTCATCAGCTCCTATTCCAATCTGGACGATGACCACCCATCCATCCTATTCCCTATCTCATGTGTGATCAACTATCCAGAGCCCAATGCCTGGGGCAACATTGGAATTGATCTTTTGACAAAACCATCGTATGGTGCGTGTGTGGGGGTCGTCGGGGCCACTCGGATAGTCTGGGGAACATCAGGATGGCCTACAAACCCCGGAGGTGGGGAATCCATGTGTTATGAATTCAACCGTTATATGATTGATGGACCCGGCGGACCTGAAAAGGTGGGGGATGCCCTTTATGATTCTAAGTTCTTCTGTAACCAAAATTACGGCTTCGAACATTATGCTGAATACTGGAACATGGTGACCTATAACCTCTATGGTGATCCTGCTCTGGTAAGAGAAGGAACCTCTCCATTTGCCCGCGGTGATTGCAATGGCGATGGGACCATTGCCCTCAGCGATGTGGTTTATCTAATCAACTATCTCTATAGAAACGATGAGCCTCCCCATCCCATGGAGGCTGGCGATTGCAATTGTGACGGCGTTGTTGACCTGGGAGATGTGGTTTACCTTATCAGCTATCTTTTCCGGGATGGTCCACCACCATCCTGTTAGTCACCAAAGGGTATTCAGGGTAAGAGACCTTACCGGTCCTCTAATCTGGAGGTTCGGCTTGCGGCGTAGAATGTTCGAAGGTCCTCCTAAAAATATGGGGTTTTCCTTCTGGGTTTCCGATAAATGCAATGTGCTATATATTTCTCTTGCCTTTCTAATTCATATGATTATATTTGCGTATCAAATTGGAAGCCCTGCCGGAAGGCAGGTGAAGTAAAAAGGAGGAGTTGATTTGAAGCCAAAGATTCATCCCAAGTATTTTGAGACCACCATCACCTGTGCCTGTGGCAACGTAATTAAGACCCGCTCCACGGTGAAGGATCTTCGGGTGGAGATCTGTTCTGCCTGTCATCCCTTCTTCACGGGCAAACAGAAGTTGGTGGACACCGCAGGTAGGGTGGAACGGTTCAGAAGAAAATATAAGCGTTTAGAACAGAAGAAGGAGGAAGAAAAAGAAAAAAAGCCGGAAGCTTCGCCGGATAGCGGAGAAAAGTAGCCAGATTTGTCCTCGACTGTTGTCTTCAAGGAAGGGAAAATATCTATAAAGACAACGGTCGTTTTTTATATCTGAATTTATGGCATATACCGAAGGTGGGCCCCCTTGGGATGATAAAATGCGCCGACTGAAGCTCATTTGAGTTCCTGTGGTCATTTGACTCAAATGAGATTCAAATGAACAAATGACCTGCGGTACCATCTCCCGGATGGTAGGTCTTTCTTTTCGCCACAAAAAAGATCATCTGGGTTTTGCTCGATGAATCGAGCAACCGTCCGCAGGATTCAAATGAACCGGGAGGAGGATTTTAAGTTGTCCGAGATGCATATAGGCGGACAGGCGGTCATAGAAGGGGTGATGATGCGTTCCCCTCACAGAGTATCCACCGCCATCAGAAAAGCAGATGGTCAGATCGTGGTGAAAAACCAAGAGTTTGTCTCCTTTACCCAGAGATACAGGCTATTGGGATTACCTTTGATCCGAGGATTGGTCAGCTTTGTGGAGATGCTTTTGCTCAGCGTAAAGACTTTGAACTATTCGGCGGAAATTGCCATAAAAGACGAGGAAAAATCAAATCCCAGAAAGAAAAAAGAAGGTTCAGATTTTTTCAAGAGCACCTATCTGGTTTTCACCGCAATTTTTGCCATGGCGGTGGGGGTGGCGATCTTTTTCTTTTTACCTTTGTGGTTTTCTGAAATCCTGGGGGTAAGAAGGGAGGCTTTTGCCTTTAATCTTATTGCTGGAGTTATTCGAGTTGCTCTTTTTATCCTATATGTGTGGACCATCTCCAGAATCGGTGAGTTTAAACGAATATTTCAGTATCATGGAGCTGAACATAAATCAATATATGCCTATGAGGCGGGCAAAGAATTGACTCTGACCAACGTAAAGAATTTTTCCGCCCGACATCCTCGATGTGGAACCAGCTTCATTCTAATAGTGGTGGTCTTCGCCATCCTGGTTTATTCCGTCTCCGACACCATTTATTATCTGATCACCGGCGTCCCTCCCACCCTGCCCAAAAGATTTCTTTTGCACTTTACCCTTTTGCCTCTGGTGGCAGGAGTGGGGTATGAACTTTTGAAGCTATCCGGAAAAACCCAGAATCGAAGAATCTCCAGATTCCTAAGTGCACCAGGCTTGTGGATTCAAAACATCACCACCAGTGAGCCCACCGAGGATCAACTGGAGGTGGCTCTGGTCGCTTTAAAAAATGCTTTAAGCACCAAAGAACCCTCCATTCCCGTTTGTCAGGAGGTACTGGACAAACCTTTTGGGTAACTTTTGAGTTGTCTGTGTATAAAGGCAAGTTTTTTTGGGCTCATTCCCTTTTATTCTCGCCCTCCATTCCATGGAGAGAAGGATAAAGTGAGCATTTTTAATCTGCTGAAAAGAGTTTGCGTTTTGCAAAGGAAAATGGTGATCGCTATATGCTTGATCTTTTAGAAAAGGCTGAAGAAAAACACAAAAAGCTAACCCAGCTTTTATCTGATCCAAAGATTCTTTCTGATAAGAATAGATACAAAAAGGTTGCCAAGGAGCACAATGAGTTGACAGAAATCGTCTCCCTTTCGTCTGAATATAAAAGGTTGCTCAAATCCATTGAGGAGGATGAGAAGATCACCAGAGAATCTAAGGACAAAGAGTTGGTAGAGTTGGCAAAATCGGAGCTGGAGGAGCTTTATTCCACGAGAAGAGAATACGAAGATAAACTGAAGATTTTACTTTTGCCCAAGGATCCCCGGGATAGTCGAAATACCATCGTGGAAATCAGGGCTGGCACAGGGGGGGAGGAGGCGGCGCTTTTTGCCGCAGACCTTTACCGCATGTATCTGAAATATGCGGAGAAGAATGGATGGAAGGTGGACGTGATGAACTCCAATCCCACCGGAATAGGAGGGTTCAAGGAGATCATCTTTCTGGTGGAGGGTAAGGATGCTTATGGCAAGTTGAAATACGAAAGTGT
>JAOZNS010000117.1:4798-8053 GCA_029933635.1 Candidatus Zixiibacteriota bacterium
TAGTGGAGTTCATCGAGTGCAAAGGGTACCAGTAACTGAAACCTCCGGACGAATACATACCTCCGCCGCATCCGTGGCGGTCTTGCCTGAAGCAGAGGAGGTGGAGGTTGAGATCAAGCCAGAAGATTTGAGGATCGATGTCTTTCGCTCATCCGGACCGGGAGGACAATCGGTAAACACCACCGACTCGGCGGTCAGGATCACCCATCTCCCCACCAACACCGTGGTCACCTGTCAGGATGAGAAGTCCCAATTGAAAAACAAAAACAAAGCCATGAAGGTGCTAAGAGCCCGACTTTTAGACAAAGCCTTGGCAGAACGGAGTGCCCAAATTGCTCAAACCAGAAAAACCATGGTGGGATCGGGCGATCGGTCTGAGAAAATCAGAACCTACAACTTTCCTCAAAGTCGAGTGACCGACCACAGAATTGGCTTGACTTTATATCGATTAGAGGACATCTTAGCTGGAGAGATCGATGAGTTCGTAGAGGCTTTGAAAAAGAAAGAGCAGGAAGAGAGATTACAAAGCTCAAAAGCTTAAAAGCTATCCTGAGCATGATCTTCTTTTGAGTCAAATTTTCTGAAAAACTTCTTTATTGTGACGATGTCTTTTTGCCTGCCATCGACAAATCCAGAAAGGAAACTTAATGAAGTATTGGAGAGTCGGTGTCGCTTTTTTCTTTACTCTATTCGTTTTGGTTTTTTCCAGAAAAACTACCACCGTGCGTTCGGTGCATAAGGTGGTGGAAAAAGAGGGCCTCCGAATAGAGCATACCACGATCCCCAAGCAGGTGGGAGATGAGATTCCCGTAATATCGGCAAAGGTGAAGGGAGCTTCAGAGGTGAGGCTTTTTTACAAAATTGGGAAGGAGGGTGAATACCGCTCACAGAAGATGACTCCCCAACTGGCGGAAAAGGATCTTTTCGTAGCAACCCTTCCTCACTATCCCAAAGCCACAAAAGCTTGGTATTTCATAGAAGCTATCAGGCAGGAAGAGAAAGGAGATGTAAAAGTTACCCTCCCAGACAGGGGATCATCAGATTTTAACCCCATCCGACTCAAATATGAGGGGGAGGTTCCCCCATTTGTTATCTTTTCTCATGTCTTGTGTAACTTTGGTGCGATCTTCTTTTCAGTCTTGTCTCTGTTTTCTGCCATTGATGTAAAGAAAGGCAGAAGGACTTTAAGGAAGTCCATTAAATTTCCCATTTTGACCTTTGTGCTTATGTTTTTAGGGTTTGTTCCTTTTGGATTTGCTATGAACTATTTCGCCTTCGGAACATTATGGGAGGCTTTTCCCTTCGGCAAGGATGTGACCGATAACAAAGCGCAGGTTGCAATTCTTTCCTGGCTTATAACTTTATTTCTGGTAAAGGGAACCCTTTGGGGAAAGGGTTCGCATAAAAATTTGATTTCTGATAGGGGATACTTCAGGTTGGTGGTCGTAGCCTTCATCATAACCTTGGCCATGTATGCCATACCCCATAGCTTATGAAGATGGATTGCCTCAGGTAACGTAAAAAAAGAAGAAGCTAATCATGGAAGAATACGATAAGATCGCTGAACTGGCTTTAAACTCCGCAAAGGATAATGGAGCAACTTACGCAGACGTAAGGATTGAAGAGCGACTTGAGGAGAACCTGAGCGTAAGGAATGGGACTCCAGACTTGATTGAAAAATCAAATGATTTTGGCTTCGGGGTAAGGGTTATCGTCGGTGGCGCCTGGGGATTTGCTTCAAGCGCTGATCTGAATGAAGAGACCGTCAGAAAAGTGACCCAAAAGGCAACCAAGATCGCTCGGGCCAGCTCTGAGGTGAAGGGCAAAGACGTTATTCTCTCCCCGGTGAAGAAGGTTATCGACACTTATCAAACCCCCGTGGCTACCGATCCGTTTTCCGTTCCCTTAAAGGAAAAGCTCGACTATCTTTTGTTCTTAGATAGCTTGATGAGAGGCGTAGCCGGGGTAAACCAGAGCGAAGCTTATATGAATTTTATAAAAAGGAATAAGTTCTTTGCCAGCTCGGAGGGATCGATCATAAGGCAGACGATAATTCAGAGCGGTGGCGGAATCTCTGCTATGTCCATGAAGAGCCATCGGCAGATGGGGAAAAGATCATATCCTAACTCCAGCGGACAGCACCAGACCAAGGGATATGAGCTTATCACCGAGCTGAAATTTGAAGAAAACGCTAAAAGAATCGCTCAAGAGGCTGTGGCTTTGCTTGGTGCAAAGGAGTGTCCCTCCAAGGTTACCACCATCATCCTGGATGGTCCTCAGATGTCCTTGCAAATTCATGAATCCATCGGACATGCTCTGGAACTCGATCGGGTGTTTGGGGCCGAAAGAAATTTCTCCGGAACCAGCTTTGCTACACCCGATAAATTGAATGATTTAAGATATGGCTCGGAGATGGTAAATGTGGTCAACGATTCTGCCTGCCCATTTGGTTTGGGAACTTTCGGTTATGACGATGAAGGTGTGAAGGCGGGCAGAAGCTTTTTGATCAAAAATGGAATTCTGGTCGGTTATCTTAGCTCCAGGGAGACCGCCCCTTTGATCAATACAAACAGCAATGGCTGTATGCGTGCCAATAGCTGGGCAAACGTTCCCATAATTCGAATGACCAATACCAATCTTTTGCCCGGAGATAAAACCTTAGAGGAGATGATCTCCGAGACGGATGATGGCATCTATATGCAAACGGTTCGCACCTGGTCGATCGACGATAACAGAGAGAATTTTCAAATGGGTTGCGAAATTGGCTGGGAGATCAAAAACGGAAAATTGGGAGAGATGATAAGAAATCCTTCCTATTCAGCCAGCACCGTGGAGTTCTGGAACTCCTGTGACGCTGTTGCTAATGAGAAATACTGGGAGATCTGGGGTACCCCCAACTGTGGCAAAGGTCAGCCACCCCAGAACATGCCCACCAGCCAGGGCGCATCGCCTGCAAGGTTCAGGAATGTGAAGGTGGGTAACTAAAAAGGAATCTATTGTTACCACAGAATATACTTGAAATCTCTTTTAGTACCTGTTATAATATAAGCTGATGAAATTTGAAAAGTTAATGAAGATTTATGAAGAGAAAAGAGAAAAATATGGGGGTGATGTCTACAAACACATTTCAGAGGTGATGGATGAAGCAAAAGTCCTTCATAAAAAAGATTTCTTTAATCGAGATGATGTTAAAAGGGCACTTCAACAAGGAAAGACTCGAGATCATGAACAATCTTGGAGAGCATTTAAAGGAAA
>JAOZNS010000332.1 GCA_029933635.1 Candidatus Zixiibacteriota bacterium
TAACCCACATTCCGGAAAAAATTTAAGTGCAAACATGGGTAAATACAATGATTTCAACCTATTAGACCTGGTTATTGATAATTGAGATTTGAATGTAGTCCATAAATAAATTTTTATTTTTGAAAAAAATTGCTTGACAAAAGGTTTCTCTTTTATTATTATGTAGTCCACAAGAGGACTACATTATGCATCTCAGTTACAAAACATCAAAATACAAAGACAAAACTTACAAATTCTATGAGATTGCTGAATCTTACCGCCAGGGGGGAAAAGTCAAGAAGAGGACTATATTCCCCATCGGGAAACTAACCCCAAAACAAGCTGAACAGATAAGGTTAATACTAAAACTTTATAAAAACCCCCATGAAGTTGTCACCACCCTCAGCAATGTTATGGCCCAAGAGGCTCAGAAATACCTGGATGTGGCCATTGTCAATCAACTCTGGGAACAGTGGGAACTGTCCAAGGCATTCGTCAACGAGCCAACAAGGGGAGGACTCAGCACCCCCTTGATAGCAAAGGTGTTGACCATCAATAGATGTCTGGACCCCCTTGCCCACTATTCAGTGCCTGAGTGGATCAAAAGCACCGCACTATCCGCTATATTGAAGGTGCCCCTTGAGGGGATAAATGAGGACAAAATTTACTATGAACTTTCCAAGATCGAGAAGAACAGAGATCACCTGGAGGATTTCCTCTTCAAGAAGACTTACCAGGATGACCCCTCAAGTTATGACTATGTTAACTACGATCTTACTACCTCATATTTTGTTGGCTTTAAGTGCAAACTCTCTGCATTTGGCAGGAGTAAGGATGAGCGTCCCCATAACAAACAGGTTCTCTTAGCGGTGATGATCAACTCTCGGGGATATCCCTTCAAGTGGGATGTATATCCAGGCAACACCGCAGAGATACACACCCTGACAGAGAACATAGAGGCCTGTGCCCTACGGTTCCCCCTAAAGGGGGTTACCATGGTCTTTGACCGGGGGTTAGTCTCCGAGGATAATTTAGAGCTGGTAGAAGAATATGGGCTCAAATACATCACCACTTTGGATAAGGATCAAATCCCCCAGGTGCCGGGGATCGACCTTAGACCGTTTAGGAAGCTCTCCGAGGCTGGGATTAATGATGAGATCCAGAGCCTACCTGGATTTCATCAGTTCGATGAAAAGCTTTATTTCCAAGACCTGGGAGTTCAAGGAAAAAGGCGCTATATTCTGGGCATTAATCCCAACCTCTTTTTAGAGGAAAGGAGAAGCCGCCGGGAGAGGATTGCCCTCTTTCAGGGTTTCGTCCGCCAAAGAAATGAGGAACTAAAAAGGGCCAAACGGAGTCGTAACCCAGAGGCCACTCGGAGCGTATTTATCAAAGAACTGAAAAGGTTAAAGATTCGCAAGTACTTTGAAGATCCACAACTTACCCCCATTAAGGTGAAGGTAACAAACAAAAATGGGGGAGAAAGAGTAGTCAATACATATCAGGTGACCATCAAGAAGAACGATGCCAAGATCAGAGAGAGCAAATTACTCGATGGGGTTTGTGTATTTATCACCAATCATGTTGCACTCTCCGCTAATTCATCTAAGTTCGTGATCTCGCCGGAGAGGATAATAGATTCCTATCGAAACAAGACCCAGATCGAAGATGTATTCAAGCACATCAAGTCATTCCTCAAGATCAGGCCATTTTTTGTAAATACCGATGAACATGTAAGGGCAGTCTATACCATCTGTATCTTAGCTTATTTCCTCAATAAATCCTTTGCCGCAAGGAGAAAGGAGGTTGAACAGAGAGATTATCTCAATTCCCCTAATTTATATCGTCCCTTTGAGCGTTGTCAAATGGTCACGCTAAAAGATAGACTATCTGGTGCAACAAAAAGAGATGTTATCCCATTGACGAGCCAACAAGAGAAGATACTTAACGATTCTGGCCTATTGGGTTTAATCAAAACTGTCACTAAGAAAAGTTGAGGCCGGTGTAGTCCATAAAAAAGTTTGGGTAACTACCTGATATACCTTAATCTTTCAATTTTTTTCCGGAACCTGGATT
>JAOZNS010000333.1 GCA_029933635.1 Candidatus Zixiibacteriota bacterium
TCAGGCATTCCCCGGTTTTGACCGCCAGAAGGGTATGGCGACCCCCAGTGGATGTGTTCGAGACAGAGAGCCAGATCATCATCTTGGTGGAAATAGCTGGAATGAGGCAGAAGGATTTGAACTTGACGCTCTCCCACAACGTATTGAGCGTTCGAGGTGAACGGGAGGAAAAGGCTTGTTCTGGCAGGACGGTTTATCAAAACATGGAGATCAATTATGGACCTTTTGAAAGAAACATACTTTTACATGAGCCCATCGATCCGAATCACATAAAGGCGGTGTACCGGGATGGATTTCTGGAGATAAAAATCCCCAAAAAACAGGGGAAGACCTCGAAGGCAAAGGAGATCAAGATAGAGGTGGACTGAAGGTTTTCTCCCGACAGGATGTTTTAACGTTCTTTTAACAGAGGGGAGGAAGTTTGATAAAGGAAGACGAAAAAACGGTTGAGGAACTCAAAAAGATCGGAGATCAGCTTTCCATTTTACCCATAAAAGGGACGGTGGTCTTTCCCTATCTGATCGTCCCTTTGGTGGTAACCGAGCAGAAGTATGCCCGATTGATCGATGAGACCCTTATGGGCGGAAAGATAATAGGGCTTTTTGCTCAGAAAAGACCTGCGGAGGAAAAATCCACTTCTGAAGATATCTATCAGGTGGGCACAGCCGCATCCATCCTGAAGATGCTTCGTTTCCCGGATGGAAGCGTCAGGTTCTTAGTTCAGGGATTGTCTCGGGTGAGGATAAAGAAGTTCATTCGCATCCAACCTCATCCGGTGGCTGAAATAGAGATGATCCAAGAGAAGGTGGAGAGAAATGTGGAGATGGAGGCTTTGATCCGGAACGTGCTGGATCTTTTGAAAAAGGTGGTGGAGCTGGCCCCTTATCTTTCTGAGGAACTCCAGGTCAGTGCTATCAACACTGAGGATCCCAGCCGATTAGCTGATCTGATCGCCTCAAATCTCAACATAAACGTGGCTCAAAAGCAGGAGCTTTTAGAGACCTTTGATACTAAGGAAAGGCTGAGAAAGGTTCTTTTTCATATCAATCGAGAGGTGGAGGTGTTAGAGCTCTCCCGAAGGATTCAATCTCAGGCCGCCAGCGAGCTGGGCAAGATGCAGAGGGAATATATATTGCGGGAGCAACTAAAGGCTATTAAGAAGGAGTTGGGGGAAGCTGACGAGAAGACCGCTGAGTTAGATGAGTTTAAAAAGAGGATAGCCGAAGCTAAGATGCCCCGGGAGGCAGAGGATGCAGCCAAAAAGGAGCTGGATCGACTCTCCAAGATGAACCCAGCTGCAGCAGAATATACCGTCTCCCGCACCTATCTGGATTGGCTGGTTGGCCTGCCCTGGAGCAAAAGCACCCAGGATGTTTTGGATATTCAAAAGGCAAAAAAGGTCTTAGACGAGGATCATTACAATCTTGAAAAGGTCAAAGAGAGGATCTTGGAATATCTGGCGGTTAGAAAATTGAAGCAGGACATGAAGGGTCCCATCCTTTGTTTTGTGGGTCCGCCCGGAGTGGGCAAAACCTCTTTGGGAATCTCCATAGCTCGAGCCATGGGAAGAAAATTCAATCGGATCTCCTTGGGGGGGATGAGGGATGAGGCAGAGATTCGGGGACACAGAAGAACCTATATCGGTGCCCTTCCCGGAAGAATCATCCAGGGCATCAGACGTGCTGGCTCCAACAATCCCATCTTCATGTTGGATGAGGTGGATAAGATCGGACAGGACTTTCGAGGTGATCCAGCGTCAGCCCTGCTGGAGGTGTTGGATCCGGAGCAAAACCACACCTTCTCCGATCACTACCTGGATGTTCCCTTTGACCTCTCAAAGGTGATGTTCATCACCACCGCCAACGTCCT
Organism: Candidatus Zixiibacteriota bacterium; assembly: GCA_029933635.1. Classification (GTDB taxonomy): domain Bacteria; phylum Zixibacteria; class MSB-5A5; order MSB-5A5; family SM1-73; genus SM23-73-3. The sequence goes on from JAOZNS010000333.1 coordinate 1,870, forward strand.
AGATCCCATTCCCCGAGTTCTGAAGGACCGCATGGAGGTGATCGAGCTTCCCGGATACACTGATTTGGAGAAGCTTCAGATAGCCAAAAGACATCTAATCCCCAAAGAGCTGAAAAACCATGGTCTTGGTCCGGAGAATCTGACATTTCAAGATAAAGCCCTTAAGAAAATCAG
>JAOZNS010000118.1 GCA_029933635.1 Candidatus Zixiibacteriota bacterium
CCTTGGACCCCCGCCCCCCCCACCCTGGTTACCATCTGCCTTCCCAGTACCAAAACTTATACAAATTAGGGTTGGAATCTCTGAGATGAGTGGGGACAAGTGGGGTCAGGTCTTGCTTTTTGCTATCTTAAAAAGTGAAGGGGTTTTCTGGAGGAAGGAAAAGGGGTGGTGAGACGGGAAGGGAAAAGTATGCAGCAAGGCTCTCACTTGAGGAGATATTTAAGGGGAAGGGGGCTAACGAGGGCATATACGAGGCCGTTTACCCGTAACGAATCCATCAAACATAATCTCTATTTTTCAGCCCGACCCCAATTGCAAAGAAGGATAACCTTAAAAATGGGAAGTGTCCCTATTTTCTCCAGTTCTCTATCACGCCTCCAAAAGGCGGCAATTGCCAACGCCACCCATATGCTAGCGATTCGAGATATGGGTTTTCCCCCCTAAAGACAATAATAAAGCGACTAGCAGATCCGGTGATAGGTGGGATATCAACCGTTACCTTCTCGCCCGGTGGAATTTGCCGGTTAAAATACGTTACCGGATAGCTTAGCTCGAGTTCCCCTAACCAAAACCGTGATTTACGCATCAAGGGTACAACAATAAGACCATCGCGATCGGTTAGGACAAAAACTGGAGCGAAACTGACCGTGTCGTCACTATAATTTGTTACTTCCATAGAGAGGTCCAACCCCCATTGATCCTTGGTAAGGCAAGTCTTCAAGCCATCTTTTGCTGTTATGACTTGCGTCCCTGCAGGGACAATCTCCCATTGGGATTTTAACAGTGTTGCCTGCAGAGGCCCTGCTTTGCCAGTAGCGATATCTTCTTTAAGCTCTTCGGGCCAAATCAGTTCAAGAAAGTTTAGCCGCGATGGGTCTGTTGAGGTGAAGGTAAGTAGGCCCGCGGTCCGACCCGACGTAAACCATTCGGCAGGAACCCAGGGCGACAACCCGTCGACTACATCCCTATATGATAGTCGTATACGGCATTCTTTTTTTCCGGTAAAACGAGATTTACGGGTACGGTAGTAAATCGGAAACCGAACACTGTCAGGGTCTTCACCATCATATAAATCACGCGGAAGAATCCAACCATAGTCGGGAAGTACTTCCCCGGCAAATTGTTTATGATAGCTATATTTAGTTGGCCATACAAACCAGGCGAACAAAATGACAACTAGGATAGCGCCAAATAGCAGTAGAACTTTCTTCAATACAAAACCGTGTTCTAATTTCATCTTTCCCCCGTTAAGTGATGCTCTTCCGCTAATACTTTGAAAATAATACTGGACATTCCGATGCTTTTACTTTATGGTTTTTCAGGAGGGAAAGACCATGAAAAAGGCAAAGCATTGGAGTCAACCTTGTCCTAATAAGGACTGCAAGGACTATGACCAAGTAAATAAAGGAAATATTAGCTGCATAAGCTCGTATATGACAATGACAAATGTGGGGACAACCCCCATATTTTATCCAATGACAAATGTGGGGACAACCCCTATATTTTATCCACAATATCGTCTCTCATTCCCTTTATATTCGCCCTCGCATTTGACCATTTCCAATCCTCTGCCTTCTTCACTATTTTTGCCCTATATTTCCCAACAAAAATATGGGGGTTGTCCCTATATTTTCTATATTTTCCCCTATATTTTCCCAAGAAGGATAACCTTAAAAATGGGAAGTGTCCCTATTTTCCCTACTGCCTCAAATCATCGAAGAAAGCGTCAATGACGGGCCCTAGCGGTATTTGATCTATGCGCTCTGCGTAATGCGGATGTTCTGCTTTTAGGGCCTCTTTTGAGTTCTCTGCTAATATGTCGATGTCGACACCTCTTTTAGCTTGTTCTCTCATTTTTAGCATTAGTGCTTCCTCGAGTGACACCTCCTCTTCTCCTCGCATAACTTTGTCTAAGCAGTGCTTACAGATAGGTTTTTTTTCCATACAAATGAGGTGTAATTGTACAATGTTAGCTTTCTACCACACCTAACACAGTGTTTCGCCATGACTAAAATCCCCCAAAGATTTAATAACAGCAAACCGTCATTGGATAAGCTTTCTGCTCAACTAACATTAGGCAACCTAAACTTCGTGTTATTTTATAGTATTAGAAAATAGGATTAATTTTCGGCACATATAAGGGGTCAGGTCTTGCTTTCTGCCACCTTGAGGCTATTCTGCTTACCCTTGAGTAGTGAACCCAAGAGAATTCCTTAACCTCCTTCAGTTTGTATCCCCACCTGTAAATAACCTTGTCTATACCGCAAACTCCTCCGTCCCAGTATGAACCCCTCCTTCACCTCCTCCAAAGGGTTCCTTTCTCCTATCCCCTCCCTTACAAAGGAAATATATAGGTTCTTTGACCAAGCATTTGAAGAAGAAAGGAACCGAGTGCCCAGTCTGAGCCTATGTGAAGAACTCTTTCCCTCTCCATGAGAGAAACTTTGCGGCGGCTCTGAAATAAGAGAGATCTTTAGCACTGCCGTGGTGTAAGTGGGACCTCCAGGGGTAAACCTCTGTTTAGCTGGTGCATCCCTGTGGGGGAATTCCCTCTATAGGCTCTCAACCAGAAGGTGATGTTAGTTGCCGATAGAAAGAATAGCAAAAAGCAATACCTGATCCCGGGACAACCCGTAAGGAATTGCTAATAGACAGCCCATGTACAATACCTTCTTTCGTCAATTAGCTTTGTCGCCTAACGGTTCCGCCATTTGCGAAGCGCTGCTGCCAGTTTGAGAAAATACAAAAAAGGAGGTGAGGTTTGGGCAAACAAAGTGAGTCGCAAATGGCGTTAGGCGTAGTTGCCATCCGTCTTCCTGCTTAATAACAACAAAAATGAGTAACCACAGGCTTTTTTCTGTCTCGTAAATTCTGTTATTTTTGTCCCTTTTTCTTAGAAAGTCTTTTCAACGCTGTTGAAACGGCATATTTGACATCGTTTACAGTTTCGACGCTCAAAACCTCTTGTAACGGTTTCAGGGCTTTCCTATCTCCAATTAAACCTAAAGCCTCAGCCGCATTCATTCGTACATACCAGTCGCCATGCTTTAGCGCGGCAATGAGAGGGCCGACTGCTTTCATGTGCACTAAGGCCTCAGTCGCACCTTCTCGTACACCTGAGTCAGCGTCTTTGAGTGTAATAATGAGCGATTCTATAGCTTTCGTATCTCCTAATTTTCCTAAAGATATAGTTGCCCACCATCGAACATCGCTATTCTTATCCTTCAGCGCCTCAATGAGAGGATCCACCGCGCTATTATCCTTTATCTTCCCCAAAGTACATGCCGCTTGAGCGCGAACGTCTGGACTCTCGTCCTTTAAGGCTATTATAAGGGGGTGTACTGCACTAACATTCTTTATCTCTCCCAAGGCCCACGCCGCTTTAATACGGACACCAGGATCTTCATCTTTTAGGGCTGTTATAAGAGCCTTTACTGCACGTATATCACCTAACCATCCCAACTTCTCAGCAGCTATCCTACGAACTTTGAAATGTTCATCTTTTAACAAGAAAGTGATGAGAGGTTCGACCGCTCTGTGATCATCGTAACTAGCTAAGCATAGTGCCGCATTCCATCGCACCTTCGAATTCTCATCGTTTAAAGCTATGACAAGCGCTTTATGTGCTTTTTTACCTCCGATCCGATTTAAAGCGGTTACCACAGTTGCTCGAACACGAAAATCCTCGTCTTTTAAAGCCAGAACAAGTGGTTCAACTGCTTTCTGATCGGCAATTTTGCCTAGAGCGTATGCTGCGTATGCTCGTACTAATGAGTCCAAATCCTTCAAGCAAACAATAAGAGGTTGTACTGCTCTAGGGTCGCCTATGTCAGCCAAAGCCCGGGCTGCGCTCGCTCGGGTATACGCATCTCCATGTTTCAGATTGTTTATCAAAACATCAAGCGTATCAGCTCTAGCAACCCCCACAATGCTTACGAAAGCAAATAAAAAGACTATTTTCCGCATGGATTTGACCTCCTTAACTTAATTTACTCATTTCATCTGTGTAGAAAGTATAATGCCCTCTGGATCTAGAACGACCCCATTGGGGCTCATTCGTGCACCGTAAATATCATACGCACTCCGCTTATCTTCCCAAACCACGAAATAATTCCTCCCATCAAAGGCTGATAAAGGGTGGCATTGCCAGTTTGTTGCCGTAGAGATAGCTATACCTCTTGGGTCTAAAACATCACCACCAAGACTAACTCGAGCGCAATAAATGTCCAAAGAGATACTCATAAAGTAAGAGGGACCGTGCCGCCCATCTTCCCACACCACGAGATAGTTCTTTCCATCAAAAGCTACCAAGGGAGAGTATTGGCGGTTTGTTGCTGTTGATATTGCAATGTCTCTTTGATCTAAGACATTTCCAGCAGGACTTACTCTAGCACCATAGATATCGCAGCAGCCATTCCTGCTGTCATGCCACACCACAAGGTAATTTTCCCCATCAGTCGCTGCTGAAGGATACTTTTGGCTACCTTCTACCATGCAAATCGGTATGCCCTTTGGGTCTAAGATAGCTCCAGTCGGGGTTACTCGTGCCCCATAAATGTGAGAAGAGTTATTCAGACGATTTTCCCACACTACAAGAAAGTTTTTCCCAGCAAAGGCTACGAAGGGAGACTTTTGGTCACCTTGGGCCATGGACATAGGGATGCATTTTTTTTCATCTAACACGACTCCAGTTGGGGTTACTCTGATACCATAAATAAGGAAGGAAACGCTCCAAGGAGGAGAAGAGCTAGTGAATCCCATTTCTTCCCAAACTACAAGATAATTTTCACTACCAAATGCTACTTTAGGATGCTCTAAGTTGGTCGCGCTTCCCCCCATAACACCATGCTTAGCAATGACAATACCATCTGGATCCAAGACAATCCCAGTTTTAGTCACACGCGCACCATAAATATCATAACAGCCATATCGATGATCAGACCAGACAACAAAATAATTGGTTCCATCGAAGGCGACAAATGGATCTTTTTGGAAGCCGTTTCCCAAAGAAATAGCGATGCCGAATGGATCTATAACTTTACCTCGGGTACTCACTCGGGCTCCGTAGATGTCAGAATAGGGGCTACGCCGATAGTCTTCCCACACCACAAAGTAATTTGTCCCATCGAAGGCAATGGAAGGAGAACTTTGCTTACTTCGCTCGGGCACTAAAACCGATGAGGTGCCAATTGTAGAGTCTTCAAAATGTGGAGAATTGCTTGTATTCTTGCTGATTTTTTCTAAGGCTTTAACCAGCTGATTCTGTAGCACACCAGTGCCTTCTGTTAGAAGATGTTGATCCAGCCTAGACGTTTTGGTACAGGTAGCCATTGAGAGATTAATAACTAAGATAAAGTAAGTCAAAAGATAGGCTCTTAATGGTTTGATTTTTCCTCCTTCATTTTTCAAACGGCAATTACGTCCCGATAGGCTTAATGGCGTCCCTATCTTGCCCCCCTGGCTTGCGTTGGTTCTCAAGCTTGATTACACCTCAGCTTCGTGGCGCCGCCAGTGATATTTAGCTTAACATGTTTATATCCGACAGCGTCGAATATAGTTCCATTTTTGAGGTATATGCAACAATGTTGCGACACCTCTCCTATTTACTTTATTAGCGTTCTTCTCAAAAAATAGGGGAGGTTTCCCCAGTTTTCCAAACTTATCTCAAATTACGGTATAACTGGGATGAGTGTAGCGAACGGCAAATACGCTGTTGGGCAATGTTGCTTCTTAAGGATATCTTATTCAGATTTACGGCGCTGGTCCAGTGCTGCCTGAACCCTCTTTTTTATGCAAGCGTCTTTGATAAGAGCAAAAATCACGCCAATTCCTACCAGACCGGGAATAGGAATACCTCCCTCTGCAATAACCATTACGGCTAGAATGGCCATTAAGATAAACAACATCCAGTACCCCTTCCGAGAGCGAGGCATTAGTGGATAGAGAACACTTTCGTGGCATTTCGGGCAGACGAACTTTAAGAACCCCCCAAACGAACGCTTTGGGGCAGCATTGAATGTTGAGTAACACTCAGTACAAACAACTTCCTGACTTTGTAACCCTTTGGCGACCTTCTTACCTTCAGTCGTGGATTCATCTGTTTCTGTAGCATCTTCTGGAACTATAAGTTCGGCGAAACAATGCTTGCATTCCGCGATTTCGCCAACTTTCAAAAACTCAACGATGACATCCTTACCGCAATTTTCACATCTAAATTTTAAAGCCATTCCTACTTCTTCTTCCTTTCACTAAAACTTTCTCAAACAAAAAACGGGATCCTTGACCTTCCCGTTTAAATTTACCTGGACTTCTCTCTCTGGATGAGTTATTTTGTAGTTAACAGGATGGTCTGGGTTTAATTAGGGCGCACACGGGGACGGTGGTGCAGAGAGTGCCTGACATTTTCTGCACCACCGTCCCTTATTTTCCCAGGTCTCTCTAACTGCTTTTGGCCTTCTGGAGAAATTTTACTACCTGATCTTTGGTCAGGTATTTTGGTAGTCTTTGTTGGAACATGGTCTCCAGTTTATTCTATCTACGAAGGTTAAAAGAAATGTAAGCTCTGCAAAAGCTCAAAGTCAGCGATTCATCTATATTTACTCGATCGCGTGTATCTGAGTCGAAAGCATCAAGATCGTGGTCAATTTTAGTGCGAAAAGAGCCGGTGCCCTGTTCGCTTGCAAATACAACCCGAATATCAAAACCTAAGGATAGATGCGGAATAAGACGAAACTCTCCCCCAAAGCTTAAACCCACTCCTGAAATACTCGAGTGATATTCGGTCCATTCTTCTATATTATCAGTAGTCCAGCCGCGGCGCCCAGACCATCGTGCATACTTGGCGAAGCGGTAACCACTGTATTCGATGGATTCGTTAGGTAGTAGAGTTACTCCAAAAATTCCACAAAATCGAGATTCACGTAACGTGGCGCTCACGGACAACTCGTAACCCTTTGCCTTACTGGATGACTGCTCTTCCACATCCCAAGCGCCATCTGGTCCGGTGTACTGCGCGTTATAGGATTGGCTCGACATTGCTAAAGTGACACGTATACCTGAGCCAGCTTTTTTAGGAGTAATCTCGATACCCCCAAATACACATCGAGCTAGTCCACTAGGCGTAGCCACATGGTGGCTAACGACGAAGTAATCCCCAGGTGTTGTGAGTGCAGTGAAATCTGAGCTTTCTCCGCCAAAAGCAAGAAAGAGGTTAACTATTTGCTCTATCTTTATTCCAATCTCGGATTGGCTCGTTGAGCTACCTGGTATAGGGCAAGCAACTGAATTGCTCAGCACATTATTACTAGGATTTTCATCTCCAGGTAAGGCTACGCTGCATCTAACTGTATGGGTTCCCCGTTGATATGCAGTCCACGTGGGGAAAGTTACGCTATCTACTGCGTTGGGTTCTAAAGTCTTGTTGCGTGTCTGGGTATAAGCAGTCCAATAGGTAGTACCGATCGTAAAAGTAACCGAAAAAGTCTCCGTAAAAGTTCCCAAGTTTCTTACTGTAACCCATGGTGTCAACGCAGCGCCATAGCCAATTTTACCAGGAAGTTCCAAAATAGACTTTGTTGTTTCATCTAAGATACGAATCGAAACTATAGAAACATCATGTTTTACCATCTTCGATTGTAAGTTTTGAGAGAAAGCGGCTGCTGGGACCATAAACCAAGGAAGAACTGCTAAGAGTGTTTTGTTCATATTTTCATCCGAGTTTAGAATGGTTTTTCTTGTAACATTTTTACGGCTTAGTTGCCATGAAGGAATATAGGGAAGCTCCCATATTTTTCAAGCCTCCTTTCTCGGTCTGCCAGGTGGCTTGGGCATCAACCCTCTTTGGAGCATCTTTTCCAACATCCTCACAAATCCTACTCCGGCTAAAGGCTTTCCTGTTGAGGTATGTAGTGAACCCCATTTTTTGGACACTTTTTTGGGCTATTTAAGCAACAATTTCT
>JAOZNS010000009.1 GCA_029933635.1 Candidatus Zixiibacteriota bacterium
TGAAATCCGTTCATCCGTAGAATCGCTTAAGATCTCCACAATCTGTGATAAAGATGAACTCAGATGGCCGGTGAGGCTCTTTAAGCTTAATCTCCCCAGAGGCTCCTTAAAAATCCTGGCGTTTCTTAAGATAAAGAACATCTTCAGCTTGATTTTGCGAGGAAATGAGCTATCCTTAAAAAGGAGTAAGAGGAAAACAGATGGGTTGAGTTAAAAGCCTCCAGTTAAATTCATATAGTCCCATCGAATCTTTTCTTCAGGAAGGAGGTAAGGTCATGTATGATTATCCGGTGCATTACAGTGTGGAGTACCCAGAAAAGTCTTCACGAGTTTTGGTTTTGGCACGAGCATTTTTAGGATTGTTTTATATTGGCATTCCTCATGGTTTATTTAGCTTGGGATATACCATCATAGCCTTTTTTGTTGCCCTTCTTTCATATTTCGCTATATTGATAAGTGGACATTTTCCCTTGGGCTGGTTCGATTTTCTGATCAGATATAGCCGCTACATCAATAGGCTGATGGCTTATTGTAGCTGTATGACTGACAAATATCCACCCTTCAGCGGAAGAAGATGATACAGAAAGATGGCGCGAGGTGATCTATATTCCGAAAAACAAAAGTTGGAGGCGAAGAGATGAGAAAAATCCTTATCTTTTTAGCAATGCTCTCAATGATACTTTTCAATTGTTCCAAAAAGACCATAACAAATAATTATTATTCCTCACCCGATAAAGGAGCCATTGTTGGGTTTGTTTGCCCACCCGAATCTGAAGCGAAGGTTGCTGCCTACTTAGGATTGGAAATAGCCTCAACCTACATCGATACAACAGGATATTTTGAATTAACACAACTGCCTTTGGGCACTTACTCTCTTTTGGTGCAAGCCGATGGATACTTTGATTACCAGTCCAAGCCGAACATCTCGGTAACGGGTGGGGCAACGGTGCCGGTGGATACCATTTTTCTTATCTCAATTCACGATTTGATTCTTTCGGTTTCGCCCTACGACGGAGCAGAGAACGTGAGTCTCAGGGAGAGAATCAGAATCATTTTTCGGAAAGAGATGAACACAGAAAGCGTTGAGAGTGCCTTTAATATAGAGCCAGAGGTGGAAGGCGATTTTTACTGGTATTGCTGTGGCAAGAGCGGTGCAACTGATCTATACTTCAAGCCCAAAGATCAGTTAGCAACCGATACTCGCTATCAGGTTACAATTGATACCACCGCAAAAGATATTGAGGGAGTAGGATTGGTAGAACCATATCTATTCTCCTTTACCACCGAACCGCTCAGAATAGTTAGCACGAGACCATCACATAAAGAGAGCTGGGTTTCTCCATATACCTCCATATCGATCGCATTCAACAGCATTATGGATGCACAAACAGTCACTTCAGCCTTCAAGATGGTGGATTCTAAACTGAATGAGGTGACCGGCGAGTTTTCTATGTCCAAGACTCAAATACAGTTTCGTCCGCACTCGGTTCTGGCTGGCAACGAAAAATATACCGTGACAATCGATACCACCGCTTCAGACATCAGTGGGGGAGAATTGCCTGAACCATATCAGTTCTCCTTCACAATAGAGCCTGTCAGAGTAGTGTCCACCAGCCCAAAACACAAAGAGAGCTGGGTTTCCCCTTATATCTCCATATCCATTCTCTTCAATACCGATATGGACGCAGAGTCGGTGATTTTAGCCTTCAAGATGGTCGATTCTCAGCTCAAAGAGGTGACGGGAACGTTTGAATGGACCGACTCAAGGCACATGTATTTCCATCCAGATTCGGTTCTGGACACCAATGAAACCTATACAGTTACCATCGATACCAATGCAAGGGATGTCTCCGGTGGGTCCCTGAATGTCCCTTATAATTTCTGGTTTAAAACCCGCCCTTATTAAGCTTTGGGGAGTCATCGCTTTTCTTTGGTTTTCAAAAAGGTTCTTCTCCAAAAGAGTTGCTATTTTGTGTGTTTTTTCTTCCACCCCCTCTGAATACCCATGGTCTGGCTCAAAGATTTTGTTGGTGCTCTTCCTTTCACCTTTCCTCCTTAGTCCCCCTCTCCACTTTGTGGAGAGGGGGAAATAGGTCATTTGTTCATTTGAATCTCATTTGAGTCAAATGACCGGAGGAACTCAACTGAGGGGTGAGGTTTCAAAGTAACCAGATTGAATAAGTTTTTAACCCCCTTTCTCTCACAAGAAATTCCTTCAACCGAAATGGAGAAAATCCTTAAAAAGCAATTTAGGAAAGCCTTTTTTGAATCACCTGACCCGATTCAAATTCTTCTCTCTCAATTTATCTTTTTGATATTGACACCCCTTATGGGCACGTATATATTCGATAGGTTAAAGACTTTTTCAAGCAGAACCAGGGTTCGAAGAGCGGCGGATAATATTTGCCCTAAAGCGGACTCGCACGGAACTGGTCAGATTCTCTTCTTTTAGGAGAAATCAAGATGGCTAAGCGTGATTATTATGAAGTGCTGGGTGTTAGTCGAGATGCGACCGAGGAGGATATAAAGAAGGCATATCGAAGGCTGGCGCTTAAATATCACCCAGATAAAAATCCTGGCAGCAAGGAGGCGGAGGAGAAATTTAAGGAAGCCACCGAGGCATACGAGGTTTTAAAGGATCCCCAGAAAAGATCCACCTATGATCAATTTGGGCACGCCGGCTTATCCGGAGCAGGAGGCTTTGGTGGATTTGACTTCTCCACCTTCGATCTTTCCGATGCCCTGCGCGCCTTCATGCGAGATTTCGGAAGCTTTGGCAGCGTTTTTAACGAATTCTTTGGCAGCACCCCCACTGGAACTCAACGAAGATATCAAAAGGGACGGGATTTACAAATCAGGCTCAAGCTCACCCTGGAGGAGATTGCCACTGGAGTGGAGAAGAAGATAAAGCTGAAAAGATTGCAGAAATGCACAGAATGTGATGGAACCGGTGTGGCTAAAGGTAGCTTAAAAAAGATATGTCCAAAATGCCAGGGAGCTGGTCAAATAAGACGGGTATCTCGTTCCCTTTTCGGACAGTTTGTCAACGTCAGCACCTGCGATTATTGTGATGGAGAAGGAATGGTGGTGGACAGCCCATGCCCGATTTGTCGGGGTGATGGAAGGGTGAAGGGAATCAGCACAATTTCTGTAAAGATTCCCGCGGGTGTGACTTCCGGAAATTACATTCAACTGCGGGGCGCAGGAAATGCTGGACCTCGGGGCGGACCATCAGGAGATGTGGTGGTGCTTATTGAGGAACTGGAACATCCCACTTTCAGGAGGCGGGGAGATGATATCATGTTTGAGACACTGATCAGCTTTACTCAGGCGGCCCTGGGAGATGAGATCACAGTTCCCACCTTGGATGGCAAGGTTAATCTAAAAATTCCACCCGGAACACAGTCAGGAAGGATATTCAGATTAAAAGGAAAAGGGATTCCTCGCTTGCATGGCTACGGAAGAGGAGATGAGTTGATCAGGGTGCTGGTGTGGGTTCCCACTCGCTTGAGCTCGGAGGAAAAGAGACTCCTTAAGGAGCTGGCTTCCATGGAAAACATGAAACCTCAGGAGAAGGACAAAAGCTTCTTTGAAAAACTGAGAGAAACCTTAGGATTATGAGCAATCGACAGCAGAGTGAATTGAGTTCTCAGCATGCTTTGCAGATATTGTCTTCCGCCTCCTTAAGGCGGAGATTCTGAAAAAAAGAAATAATTTCATCCCCTTCAAGTATCTGAACAAAAGGGTTTTTTTCGGATGGGATAGCTGTTGTGCATGGCTGGTGGATACAGGAGAGTTCCTTTAGCTTCCCTTTAATCGGATAAGAGGAAAGATACTTAATCGATTCTCATGATCACCAACTTTTATGTAGATCCTGAAAACGTCCAGAAAGATAGCTTGAAGATGGTGGGAGAAGAGGCTCAGCACATCCTCAAAGTGCTCAGATATCGAAAGGGAGACGAGATCTGGGTGGTAGATGGGTGTGGCACCAGATATAAGGTTATAATTGAAGAGACTTCGTCAGACCTTCTAAAAGGAAGGATTCTTTCTTTCGTTCATATGGAAAATGAGCCTACCTGCCAAGTTACTTTAGCTCAGGCTATCTGTCGAAAGGACAGGATGGATTTTCTGATCGAAAAGGCAACCGAGATAGGGGTGCACTCCATCATACCGGTTGTGACGGAAAGAACCTTAATCAAAATTGACAAAATTTCAAATAAAAAAAATAGAATCGATCGGTGGAAAAGATTGGCCATCGCCAGCATGAAGCAGTCGCTTCGGACCGTCCTGCCAGAAATCCAGAACGTGATTAAGTTCCAACAGCTTATTTCAAAATTCCCCAGCTACGATCTGAGTTTAATTGCTACTCTGGATGACGATGCAAAAAGTATAAAGGAATGTGAAGAATTGAAAAAGGGTGCCAGGAGGGTGCTTCTGGTGGTAGGTCCCGAAGCTGGCTTTACTGAAAAGGAGCTCTCTTTGGCAAAAGCTCAAGGGGCTATTCCCATCACCCTGGGATCAAGAAGACTTCGAACCGAGACCGCCGGGATGGTGTTTCTATCTTTAACCCTTCATCAGCTTAATGAGTTGGGGTAAATTCGACATTAGGGCGAATCTGACGATCCCCGCACATTTAGCCGGTGAAAAAATTGCCCCCATTATTTGATAATGACCTTAAAATTTTTAGCTTTAGATTATCTCGACCGCCTCCTTAGGTATCCACCCCTTTATTCCATTGGGAAGCGAGATGCGATACCATCCCTCTGACTCCTCATCTATTTTAAATTCCAGACCCTCATGACCTGTAAATTGCAGTATGTAATCTTTCCCCGGCCCGCTTCTCACCTCCACCTGAGGCACAATCACCACCCCGTAATCCAGCGAATCCAGATAAATCCTGCCAAGAAGCGAAAAGCCAAATATTGCCATAAAAATCAAACTGGTGACGAACCCAACTCTGAGGAATCTTTTTGTTCGCCTGAAAAGCATTAAGATGCCAATCGCCATGGAGAAGGTATAAAACAAAGAGGTAAGCACAGCAAACTCGTCTGTGCTTAAAAGATTCAAAAACCAGTAAATCATGTTAGAGAAAGGGTTTATCTTTTGTTCTTGGATTTTATCTAAGGTAAAAAGTTTGACAAAGGACAGATTGGCTTTAACGTCTTCATCCCGTGGCTGTAAGAGCAGAGCTTTCCTATAATTCAAGATAGCCTTCCCTAACTGATTTTGCCGAAAATAAGCGTTGCCCAGATTATAAAACACCTTGAAATTTTTTATCCCCATTCCCAGAATCTTTTCATATTCTTGAATAGCCTGATCATATCTACCTTCCTCATAGCTTTGATTTGCTTTTTTGAAAAAAACCTTGGCAGACTCAAGGTCAGCCTTGGCGGAAAATAGGGGGAAAAACAGAATCAAAATTAAAAAGGTTACTATCTTCTCTTTCATAAACCTCTCATCGATTAGATCTTTAATCCACCAGAAATTAATCTATGTCATGGGGGGTTGGTTGCTTCCTTATCAATGGTTGAATCTTCAGATCGGGCAAATTTTTGCAAATTGCTTCAATCCTCCAATTCCACAATAACTTTTTCTGCTCGATCCAAGAATCTTTTCATCTCCTCCTCTGTGGAGGAACTGGGAGAAAATCTGGCCAGATCACAAAAATCTAAAACCTTTATCAGGTTATCGATCTTTTCTGGAGAAAACCCTTTCTCCTCAAGCTCAGAGTGGATCTGATCTTTGGTCAACCCATAGGCTGGAAGGTTAAGTTTGTCTCCCACATATTGGAGCAGAGCTTTAGCAACCTCCCCATAAAATTCTTTCGATTTCTGTTCAGAAATCAAACGCTTGGCCACTTTCAACCTTCTTTTGGCGGACTTATGCGCCCGCATCCGACGAGCATATCCTATATCAGAGTCCAGCCTTTCCTTCACCTTCTGGTAGCGCCAGGAAATTGCAAAAGCCAGAAGGGGGATGAGTTGAAGAAGCAAAAAGACCGGCTTTTTGTAGAGGTGATCCCCTTGATCTTCAAATTCACCGCTGGAGAGCTTGATGTAACGTATATCCTTGGCCACCCTTCCGATCTCCTGCTTGGAAAGCTGAGCTATCTCCACCGGAGAAGCTTGCGAAGGTGGCAGGACGGTCAAAAGGATAGGCTCGCTTTTTAGGGTCTTATAGCTTCTGGCTTTAGGATCAAAAAATGAGAATTCAATAGGGGGTAAGGTATACTTCCCTGCCTTTTTGGGGATCAAGACCTCCTCATAGGTTTTGACTCCCTGCACCCTGTAATTCTTCTTGGATACTTTCTCCGAACTGCCAGAACTATAGGTGCGAAAATCTGAGAGTTCAGGGATGGTGGGCTTTCCCACCGACTTTATGTTTCCAGTCCCACTTATCTTTGCTTTGAGGGTGATGGGCTCCCCCACCTCCACCCTTGTTTTGTCCACACTTACTTTAAGTTTATAGCTCCCAACGGTTCCCGTGAAGTTTTTCGGTTTTCCCAACTCCGGAAGGGGTAAAACCTTGATCTCTATGGGCTCAGATCTGAGGATCTGTGGCTTTCCCTGCCTGAAAAGGCTTAAAAGATCCCGATCAAACACAGAGAATGGATCACGGGAGAAGAAACGATCTATATCTTCCACCGTGCATTTCAGCTCTGCCGGTCCTATGGTGAGCTTTCCTGTGGAGGTAGGGAAGAGTGCCGTTTTAAGCTCCTGCACATAATACTGCCTGCCGTTTATCACCTGATAGTATTGCTTTTTGGGAGGCAGATCCTCAGACCAGAAGCCGGTGAGGGATGGAGGGGTGTATTCAGGATTATTGAACAATCTGACTCCCTGATAAAATCTGAAGGTTAAGGTTATCTGCTCGTTCACATAGGCTCTCTTTTTATCCACCTTTGTCTCTATGAACAGATCCTTCCCGTGAAGCTGAGGTTTCCTTAGCTTTCCTTTCCGCTGTTCGGATGGAGCTGGTGGAGGGGAACTTGACTTTCCGCTCACCACAGTAATTTCAATGGGAGTGGTTTGATAAGTTTTGCCATCCAGCTTAATTCGCGCCGGACCTATGGTGAACTTACCTGTCTTTCTGGGAACCAGAATATAGTTGAAGGTTTCTGAGGTGGAGATGCGACCATTAACATAGCTGAAATTGTGTGATCTTCCGGCAGAATAAACGGTGAAGTTGTCCAAGGATGGAAGTTGGGGTTGGGGAATGGATTTCACATCGCCTGAGACAGAGATGGTGAGGGTGATCTGCCCATCTAAATCCACCTCGGTTCTGTCCACGGAGGCGGTAAAGCTGATATTTTGCCCAAACGAGAGCTGGAATAGAAAGAGAAATAAACCAAAGGTTAAAGCAAAGATAATTCTTCCTCGCAGAAAACGGAAGGCCGATAGCAGAGTTAGAATTGAGCGCACTGGATTTCCATCTGCCATCTGTTTACTTTTTGCAAACATCTGCAATCATCCTCTTCCTCTACCAGTCCTTTCCTCTCCTTCTTCCTCCTCCCTGGACCATCTTCCTCTTTTTTAACAACTTCTTCTCATCATCCTTCAAAGCATTCAATATCCTTTCAGCCTCCTCTTTAGTCATACCCTCCTTAGGTTTTAATTGTTCCTGTTTTTGTTTTTCTTGATTTTGCTTTTTCTCTGCTTGTCCCCTTTGATTTTGTTCCTCTTGTTGTTTCTGTTTTTGATTTTGCTGTTTTTGCTTTTGTTTTTCCGATCCTGATTGCTTTTGTTGTTGATTTTGTTGTCTTTGGAGCTCTTTGTCCAGCATCTCCTTCATCTTCTTTCGAACGAACTCTAAATTGAATTTAGCATCCTCGTCATCGGGGGTCAACTCCAGACACTTCTGATATGCCTGAATGGCTTCTGGATATTTTCCGCTGCGATAGAAGGTATTTCCCAGGTTATAGTAGGCATGAGCTTGATGCTGGACCTCGTCGGAACTTAACGCTTTTAGATAGTTTTCCATGGCATCCTGATATTTCCTCTGTTGATACATCACGTTCGCCAGGTTATAGGATAGCTCAGGCGATTCAGGTTTTTCAATCTCTGCATCCCGATAATACCTCAAAGCCTCCTCCCAGCTTTGAGCCGCTTTATCCTTCTCTCCCTTTTGTAAAAACTCTTGAGCCCTTCGATAGGCACTGTTACCTTTCTTATTTAACGAGCGGAAGGATTCTCCCCTGGCAGGGGTGATCCACAACAGAAGCGCTGGGATGATTATAAGGATACCAACCTTTTTCAAATTAATCATCACCTCGAAAATAGAATTTTAAAGATTAACAACCTGGCCACTCCTTACCTCGCTTTGATCTCTGATCTTAGCCTTTCCACCATTCCTTTTTTTCTTCTCTCCGAGATCAAAAATTCAGCTATCAGGCATAAAATTGACAGGAAGAGAAAGATCTGGTATCGATCTTCGTATTGGGTCATTAGCTTTCCTTCCAGCTCTTTTTTCTCCATTTTGGAGATCTCGTCATAGATTTTATCCAGCTCCATCTCTCCACCGGTGGCATGATAATATTTTCCCCCGGTGGTTAAGGCGATCTTCTGGAGGGTCGTCTCGTCCAATCGGCTCACCACCACGTTTCCCTCCTCATCCTTTTTATATCCTGTCACCTCGCCTCTTTTGTTCCTCAAAGGTATCGGCTCTCCCTGGACCGATCCGATGCCGATGGTGTAGATTCTTATACCTTCTGTGGCTGCCTCCTCTGCTGCACCTAAGGGATCGGAATCGTGATCCTCTCCGTCGGTCAAAAGGATGAGCACCTTATATTTTCTCTCCTTGTGACTGAAGGCTTTAATTGAGGTGCGAATGGCATCGCCAATGGCTGTTCCTGGCTCCGGTATCAAGTTTACGTCCATTATATCCAGGAACATGCTGGCGGCGGAGTAGTCTAAGGTGAGGGGGCACTGAATAAACGCTACCCCCGCGAAGGCCACCAGCCCAACCCGATCCCCCCGAAGTCGATTGATCAGCCCTTTGACCTCCTGCTTAGCCTTCGCCAGGCGGGATGGTTTGAAATCCTCTGCCATCATTGATAAGGAGCAATCCATGGCAATGACTATATCCACCCCCCTCCTTTTCA
Source organism: Candidatus Zixiibacteriota bacterium (assembly GCA_029933635.1). Taxonomy (GTDB): domain Bacteria; phylum Zixibacteria; class MSB-5A5; order MSB-5A5; family SM1-73; genus SM23-73-3. The sequence continues at coordinate 9,101 of JAOZNS010000009.1, forward strand.
TCATGGTGAGCTTGGTTCCCAGCTGGGGACGAGCCAAAGAAAACAAAAGAAAAAAGATGGCAAAAACCAGCAAAACCACCTTCCACCTTTGCCTTTTGGGACTGAGGGACAAAGCCAGCCTCTGCATCAAAGTCAAATTGCCGAACCTCTCCATGACTTTTCTCTTCATCCTGAAGACCAGCCAGTAAAAAACCAGAAGAAGTGGAAGTAAGATCAAAAGGAGGTATATGTAATCAATTTGGGCAATTCGCATCTTTTAGCTCAAAAGTTACCCAAAACACATCTAACTTTGAATTTGAAAACCTGACGCTTTTAGAAAGTTCATAATCACATTACATCAGGATTACAGTATCCTGACAACAAAATCTATGGGATCTTCCGGTATCTGGTATTAGCCAGAACTATCTCAACCACCAGAAGCAAAAGCCCCACTAAAGCATAGTTGGAGAAAAGCTCATTGTATTGCAGGTATTCTTTTACCTTTATCTTGGTCTGTTCCATCTGGCTTATCTGTTTATAGATACGAGCTAAGGCTTTCTCGTCCTTGGCTCGAAAGTATTCTCCTCCAGTTATCTGAGCGATTTGCTTTAAGGTGGGCTCATCGATTTCATTTTCGATGTAGATATATCTCCTGCCAAAGATGGGATCGTCCACCGGATAGGGGGCGTTGCCCGGCTTTCCCGCACCTATGGTGTAGATTTTTACACCCATCGCCTTTGCCGCCTGAGCGGCGGTGATGGGATCAATTTCGCCGGCATTGTTCCTTCCATCGGAAAGCAGAATCACCACCTTGCTTTTGGCATCGCTTTCTCTCAGCCGATTCACCGCATTGGCGATGGCTAAACCTATGGCGGTCCCGTCCTCGATCATCCCAAAATCCACCTGATCCAAGAAGTTGAACAGGACCCCGTAATCCAGGGTTAGGGGGCACTGGGTGAAGCTCTGCTTGGAGAAAACCACCAGCCCTATCCGATCGCTATGTCTGCCTTGGATGAACTCCTTGATCACCTGTTTAGCCACATACAGGCGGTTATGGGGTTTAAAATCCTCCGCACGCATGCTCCCGGAGATATCCAGAACCAGCATGATATCGATCCCTTCGGAGGAGATCTCTTGTCCCTTTCTTCCGGATTGAGGTCGGGCTAAGGCGAACGCCAAAAATACTATAGCCAACGCCCTCAACACCGGCAAGATGTGTCTTTCTTTTAATCGTAAGGAAGGCTTCAGTCGTCTCACTAAATTTATGTCCGAATACCGTATGCTTGCCGCCTTGGCTTTTTTGAATTTGAAATAATAGACCAGAAGACCAAAGGCTACTGGAATAAAGAGCAAAAATATGGGATCCTGAAACCTGAACATGATCCATCCGTTTGATTCATTCAGTTATTGAAATAGGTGCACATGTTAAAGGTCCTTTAGGTCAAGCAACCTACGAGGCTAAATAGGCTTTTTATCTTTTCCTCACCCTTTCTTCATTTTTTATGAATAGGAAAATAGGGAATGCCTCGTCCAATAATGGATTTGATAAGCTCACCTTTCAACTAAAACCTCCTTCACCTCCTCCGGTTTGGTTAAATTGATGATGCTGTATGCATCATTTATGCTTTCTTCTATCTCTTGGTTTGAAGGAACATATTTGGCAAATTTAACCATATCACAGAATAGCAACAGGCGGAAAATCAGCTCTGCAACCCTCTGTTCCAATTTGGCTTTTTTTAACTCTCCTTTTATCTCCTCTGTGGTTCGATCCAGAGCTGAGAGCTTGTAACCGCGCTCCAGATACTTTCTGATGATATCGGACAGGAGGGTAAAATATCTCTTTATCTGGTTCTTTTTCAAAAGATCAGATTCTTTTAACGAGTCCAGCTCGGAGAGAGCCAACTCCCAGGCTGGCTTGTTTAACTCTTCGGTCATCTGAGGAAGTCCTAACCCCTTTGCTTTTTTTCGGTAATACAGAATTCCACCACCGACCAGCACAGCCAAGATGGGCAAAATTAAAAGATAGGTCCAGTATCCGCCCCCTATCTGAATGGGTGGCTTCAATCCTCTTATGTCCTCCTCATCGCTTTCGGATGCACCCACGCTTTTGACCAAGATGAAAAGGGGCTCCGATTTGATCTGTTTCCTTTCGCCCCGGGGATCCTGGTAATTTATGGTGATGGGGGGGATAACATATTCTCCAGTTGTGAAGGTGGTGATCAAATATTCGCTTTTGTTTACCACCTTTCCATCCTTGGTCTTCTCCGGGTCATAGATCTTATAATCCTTGACCTCAAAGGCTCCCAAATTTGATCCCAAAGCTAAGGGTTCCAATTTGACTTTCGGATCCGTGGTTATCTTTAAGGTATAAAGGATCCTATCGCCGATGGTGATGGTGGCCCGATCCACAAACGATTCCACGGAAATCAAAGATTTCTCTGAGGGGCTCTCACCCAGAATGGCTGACCCCAAAGACCAACAACAAAAGATTGCCCCTAAAATCATTCTAACAGTTCTCCAGAATTCTTTTCTTCTTACCATCGCCATCTTTGACAGCCGTTCTTTATGATAACATCGCTCCCTTTAGAATTTATCATCATAAATTTTGACCCTTTCAGCCTCCATCATCCTTTTGATCAGTTTATCATAAGCCTCCTGTTGTTTCATCTTTTTCAACTCCGATTCGATCTGGGATCTTACTTCATCTAATTTTTGATCTTTGAATTCATCCTTATGAGCATCGTAGTAAAGCTTGATCTCGTTTTCGCTGATTTGAGCGTCTTGAGGAATTTCCTCATCCAGAAGTTCATTTATCATCATTTGCTTTTTGAACCGAAATACCCCCTCCTTTATCTTTTTATCCTTATCCAGCCCTCGGCGGAGGGCGGTATGATACAAAAGCTCAGATCCAATGTAGCTTTGCAGGAATTTGAGTTTGCCCTCCTTGCCCTTGAATTGAGCTTGAACGGAGGGAGGAAATTTCTCGATCTCATCCTCCAGCTCATTTAAGGTAATTTCCCGATCGCCGATTCTGGCTACCACCACTCCCCCTCTTTTCTTGGTTCTGGTTTGATTTAGATCTGTGCTTCTTTCCAACTGCCTTTGAGCCTCCAAGGATCGCCCCATCCTCTCGAAGCATATCACCAAGTTTTTGTTAATCTTATCCCTTAATTCACTTTCCGGATTCAGAACCTTGGCTCGGATAAACCGGGCGGCAGCATTTTCGTAATCGTTGAGATGATCTAAATAGATATTGCCCATGATATAGTTTATGTTGGCTCGTTTTCTCTTGCTCAACCCGCCTGAGTCAAGCAGGCGCTGGTATTCTGCCACCGCCTGGGCATAAAGCTTGCTGTCCGTAAGTTCTGAAGCCAGATCCTGTTGTTGTGAAAAGTCCAACTTCGATCCCGTGATGTCACAAACCCGATGATAGATCAGAACAGAGAAGACCAACAACACGCCCAACAATATCGAGGTGATAAGCAGAACTAAATTAGCCTTACTTCTGGATGGATCCATCTTCCCTCCCGGCTCCAGCCCGCATGGCGTTTATCAACTTTGATAAGTGCGGTTGTCCCTGCGAAGATAAGAGTGCTTGCTCAAACCCGAATAATGTGGGTGAAGCTTTGGCTTCACCCATGGTAAAGAAGATGTATCAATTCGTTCGATCTTTTAACCTGCCAAGTCTTTCTTCTCTGGCGGTGAGCTTTTTTCGGTATCTTCCCTTTTGATCTCCTCCTCCAAATCCTTGGCTCCCTTCTTGAACTCCGCTACGCTTTTGCCCAATCCTCTGGCTATTTCAGGAATTTTTCTTGCTCCGAAGAGCAGAAGGATGATCAAAAGTATCAACAAAAGCTCCTGGGCTCCGATTCCTCCTAACATAACTCCTCCTAACGAAACCTTCTGGCTCTAACTCTGAAAAAAGCCATCAAAGGTTCCACATATGATCTGTCAGTTAATATGGGAATATAGTCCAGATCCATGGACCTGAAATTTCTTTCCAGCTTCGACTTCTCCTTCAAAGCATATTCTTGAAAATCTTTTCTGACCTCCGGATCCTTTGTATCTATGATGATCTGTTCTCCGGTCTCCGCATCCTCCAGCTCAATGAAGCCTAAGTCGGGCAGCTCTATCTCTCGGGGATCGACTATCTTGATAGCGATAAGATCGTGTTTTTTGTTGGCTATGGATAGCATTTTCTCAAAGCCTGAGCTTAAGAAGTCCGAGACCAAAAATACCACGCTACGTCTTTTGATCACCCGTCCCAGAAATTCCAGCGCACAGTTTATATCCGTTCTGGTATGCTGAGGTTTGAAATAAAGCACCTCCCGTATCAATCGCAGAACATGTGAGCTTCCTTTCTTGGGTGGGATATATTTTTCCACCCGATCGGTAAAGATGATCATTCCCACCCGATCATTGTTTTTAATGGCGGAGAAAGCTAAAACCGAACACAACTCCGCCGCTATCTCTCCCTTCATCCTCTGGGCGGTCCCGAAATCTCCTGAAGAGGAGGCATCTGCCAGAATCATCACCGTCAGCTCCCTCTCCTCTTTAAACGTTTTTACAAATGGATGACCATATCTGGCGGTTACGTTCCAGTCGATTACCCGAACATCATCTCCTGGCTGGTATTCCCTCACCTCCTCAAACTCCATGCCTCGTCCCTTGAAGATGGAATGATATTCCCCGGAGAAGACATCGTTGACCAGCTTTTTGGTTCGTATTTCGATTCTTCTAACTTTTCTTATGATCTCCTTGGGTAACATTTCATGACGGGAGTGTACCTGCTTGCTGATGTGAAGTTGGCTTTATGCTTCAGGTCAGCGAAAGCAAGCTTTCGAACTCAGAAATTCTGGCTCCTTCGTATTCAGGTTGCACCTTGATGGTTTAAAATCCACAATATTGATAAATCTAAAGTTACTTCCCTCTCCCCTTGGGGGAGAGGGTTAGTTTCGTAAGTCAAGCATGGCGTAGCCTGCTTGACAAATCTTTATGGGTCAACCAGCCCTTCGGGCAGGTTGACCTACTTTCATCTCCTAACTTACGGAACTTCTATCTCATCAAACACCTTCTTTACAATATCCTCTGAGGTGATCTCCTCGGCTTCGGCTTCATAGGTGACGATGACCCGATGTCTTAAGACGTCCATACCTATGGATTTGACATCCTCGGGGGTGACGTATCCTCTTCCTTTCAAGAAGGCATGGGCTTTGGCCGCTAAATTTAAATAGATGGAGGCGCGTGGGGAGGCGCCATAGGCGATCAGATCCTTGAGATCCAGGTTATACTCATCCGGAGCTCTGGTCGCAAAGACGATATTTAAAATATAATCCTTGATCTTCTCATCCACATATATCTGGGCCACCACCTCTCTGGCTTCCAGTATATCCTCAGGTGAGATCACCTTCTTGACCTCCGGAAATCCAACCTCGGCATTGCGATCTATGATCTCCCATTCTTCCTTCCGGCTGGGATAGGTGATGGAGAGCTTGAGCATAAATCGATCCACCTGGGCCTCGGGTAGTGGATAGGTTCCCTCCTGCTCTATGGGGTTCTGAGTAGCCATGACCAGAAACGGTTCCTCCAAAGGAAAGGTGTTATCACCTATGGTCACCTGTCTTTCCTGCATGGCTTCCAGAAGCGCGCTTTGCACCTTAGCCGGCGCACGGTTTATTTCGTCGGCTAAAATCAGATTGGCAAAGATGGGTCCCTTCTTGGTGGTGAAGGACCCGCTCTGCGGATTATAAATCATGGTCCCGATAAGATCTGCCGGCAGAAGATCAGGGGTGAACTGAATCCTTTGAAACTTGGTCTGAATGGCATCGGATAGGGTTTTGATCGATAGAGTTTTGGCCAGGCCGGGAACCCCCTCCAGAAGAATATGCCCATTAGCCAAAAGACCGATTAAAAGCCTTTCTACCAGATAGCTTTGTCCCACTATCACCTTTCCCATCTCCGCCAAAAGCTCTTTCACAAAAAGACTTTTTTTCTCAACCCTCTCTTGAATTGCCTTGATGTCCGAAGCGGTCTTAACTGTTTGCTCCTGCATGTTTTTCCTCCGGGAAATGCTTTAACCTTTTTAACCGATAAGCCAACAGGTTAACTTTGACCTCCAAAAGCAAAATCTGAACTAAGCTTCTGTAAAAAGCATCTCTCATATGCGAATCGATCCTTTGAATCAAATTCCAGATCTCATGATACGCTCAACAATTCCAACAGGTAGACTTTCCACAGCTTGAGTGGTTTTATTTTACAATCTCCCGTTGACTTTGTTCCAAAAATTTTTTCACCAGATCGGCTATCTTTTCACATCGCTTTTTTCCCAACCTCTCCCCAGCAAATTTAGCCAGATCACAGGTAGAAAGAATCTCTTTCAGAAGAGAAATCCTTTCTTCTGGCAAATTCAGATTCGAAAGCGACCCGATTATATCATCGGTCGTCTTGCCTGAGGTGACGATCTGATATTTTGCTTCCAAAAAGCCGATGAGCAATTTATAAACATCTGAGGGAAGATCCTCTTCTCCTTTCGTTTGCGCCTTTTCAGAGATAGCCTCCAGCTTGCTCAACGTCGCCTCCTCCAGAGATTTCTCTTCATCGGGAAATTCTTTTGTTTTCCCTCCTTCCGAAGCTTCCTTACGTCTTTTTTTCGTTTTGGCTGAATAGACCACGTAGATCAAGACCAAAAGGATGACCATGATCAGGAGGGTTTTATAACCCGGGCGCTTTTTTTCAACCGGCGGCTCTATCTGCACATTGATGGGTTGAGTGGAAAGGGAGGAGCTATCCTGGGTCAGATTATCCACATAGCTGAGCTTGACCGAGCCGATCCTTCCTCTTCCAGTTTGAGTGGGCTTGAGCATAAATTTGAATGTCCTTATGGATTTGATCCTCCCCTCCTCCACTGTGGCCTCATTCAAGGAGGAGGTTCCCAAAATCTCGAAGTTCTCACACTCCGGAGGACCAACCGGGGTTATGCTGAATCTATCCTGTTCACCTTCCCAGCTGGCTTGAACCATGAAAGTGAGCATCTGACCCAATGGCACCCTGGATCGGTCTACCGATGATTTAAGTTCGATTTTGGCGCGGGTCGAATCTATCTGGCCCTTTGCCATAGACGGGGGAAGCAAGAAAGCAGTAAAAACAATTAAAGACAAAATATAGAATCTGAAAGAATTCATTGAATACGAACAGCTCTTAAGCCTCTGGCCTTTTTCCGAAAACATCAGGACAAACCTAAAATCAGGACGGCAAATAATCACAGAAAGGTGAAGTTTTATGCTACCCTATCACCTTCTTTTCTTTGATTTCGCAGTCACCTTTTTCTTTTTTGGCTTGAGAGTCACTTTCTTCTTAACCTTCTTTTTCGCCTTTTGGGCTGGAACTGTCTTTCCCTTCCCGGTTGGCTTTTGGGCTTTTCTTCTCAGTTTCTCCAGTTCCACTCTCATCAAGGATGCAACCTCCGCAGGACTTTCTGCTACTTTGATACCGGCCTTTTGAAAGGCGGCGATTTTTTCTGAGGCGGTGCCACTTCCGCCGGCGATTATGGCGCCCGCATGTCCCATTCTTTTTCCGGGAGGAGCGGTCCTTCCAGCCACGAAAGCTACAACCGGCTTTTTCATGTTTTTCTTTATGAAAGTTGCCGCCTCCTCCTCATCTGTTCCTCCAATCTCTCCGATCAAAACCACCGCCTTGGTCTGGGGATCGTTCTCAAACATCTCCAAAACATCCAGAAATCCCGTGCCCACTATCTGATCCCCCCCGATTCCCAAACAGGTGGATTGACCCATCCCGTTTTGAGTCAGATGATATACCACCTCATAGGTCAAAGTTCCACTGCGGGAGACCACCCCCACCTTTCCCTTCATATGAATGTGTCCCGGCATTATTCCCACCTTGGTGACGCCAGGGGTGATCAAGCCCGGGGTGTTGGGACCAACCAGTCTGGTGCTTTTATCCTTAAGGTAATTGTAGACTTTAAGCATATCCATGGCTGGAATCCCTTCGGTTATGCATACCACCAAGTCAACTCCCGCATCGGTTGCCTCATAGATGGCATCCACAGCGAATCTTGAAGGAACATAGATGACGGAGGTGTTCGCCCCGGTGGCATCCTTGGCTTCCTTAACCGAGTCAAAGACTAAAACTCCCTCTATTTTCTGTCCTGCTTTTCCCGGGGTCACCCCGGCTACGATCTTCGTTCCATAAGAAAGCATCTGCTTGGTATGAAACGCTCCGTCCCTTCCGGTTATCCCTTGAACTATCACCTTGGTATTTTTGTCAATCAATATGCTCATGGGAATCTCCTTTTGTATTATATAACCGCCATTCACCTCCATATGCACTAATTGAGCTTATATTCGAAGGTCTGATTTAGCTAACTTTCGAACATGGTGGTTTGGGTCATTCCGGAAAGCTCAATCGCCCTTTTGACCACCTCCTCCATGGAGCTGGTGGCGGGAAGATTTATCTTTTGCAGGATCTCTTTTGCTTTATCTTCATTGGTTCCTGTCAATCTTACCACGATGGGAACCTTGGGCTTAAGCTGGTTGACCGCATATACTATTCCATTGGCCACGTCATCGCACCTGGTGATCCCTCCGAAGATGTTGAAAAGGATAGCCTTCACATTGGGATCCTTCAGGATGATCCTCATGGCATTGACCACCTTCTCCGGATTGGAGCTACCTCCGATGTCCAGAAAATTGGCTGGCTCTGCGCCGAACTTTTTCACCAGATCCATGGTAGCCATTGCCAATCCAGCTCCATTTACGATGCACCCGATGTTCCCATTCAACTTCACGTAGGAAAGTCCTTTCTCTCTGGCTTCCAGTTCAGCCGAGTCCTCTGCTTGCACATCCCTCATCGCCTCTATCTCCGGATGTCTGGCCAGACCTGAATCATCTATGTTTATCTTGGCATCCAGGGCCCACACTTCACCTTCCGGTGTGGTGATGAAGGGATTTATCTCCGCCAGGGAGCAATCATTCTCGGTGAAGGCTTGGTAAAGTTTTAAAATCACCGGGGCGGTTTGATTGGCGATTCTCCTATCTGAATAAAGCAGATAAGCCAGATTACGAGCTTGAAATGCCTGCAGTCCCAGAAGGGGATCAACCTCCAGCTTGTAAATCTTCTCCGGCGTTTTTTTCGCCACCTCCTCGATGTCTATCCCTCCGGCAGGAGAAACCATGATCACCGGCTTTTTGGTCTTTCTGTCCACTATTACCCCTAAGTATGCCTCCGTGGCGATGTCTTTGCATTCGGTTACCAAAACCTTCTTAACCGGAAGACCTTTGATTTCCATCCCCAGAATCTGGGAAGCCATCTCAAACGCCTGATCCGGGTTATCCACCTTCTTTATGCCCCCTGCCTTGCCTCTTCCTCCCACATGCACCTGAGCCTTTACCATGACAGGTTTGCTGATCCTTGTAGCAATCTCCTTTGCTTCCTCCGGCGTAGTTGCCACTTCACCGGCAGGAAGTGGGATTCCATATTTGGCGAAGATCTGCTTCGCCTGATATTCGTGTATCTTCATTTTAACTCCTTTGTTTTACTTCTCTCCCTCTAATCCGACCTCTTCAAATTTGTGAAGAGGGGGTGAGATTTTTTGTCATTTCTGCTCTGGTGAACCAGTTGAAATATTTCTAAGAAAAAACTCCGCTTCTTTTAACAGCCTTTCCTTCTGATTCAGCTCCGGATCATCCAGAACCATCTCCAGAAGATAATTTAGTATCTGACCAACCAGAGGTGAAGGAGGAATGTTAAAAGTGTTCATTATATCATGCCCGTTCACCTTTAGGTCCTTCAGACCAAAGGGGGGTTTTTTCTTAAGCTCCAGTCTTATTCTCTCCTCCAGCTCATCTACATCCTTTGTGCTTCCCTCCCTTCCTTGAGCGGCCACATCGGCCCTGCGTAACTCCAGAAGGGAAAAGACCAACTCCTCCCCCATCTTTCTGATCAACCTTCTCACTCCCTTGTCGGTCACTGCGGTGGTGAACATGTGTTTATCCACCAGAAGGGTCACCTGCTCGGTTATCTGATTGGAGTAGCGCAATCTCTTAAGTATTCTCTGGGTTACTTGTGCGCCTTTTTTCTCATGCCCATAAAATGTGGCCCCCCCCTCAACGAGAACTTTCGTCTCTGGCTTGGATATATCATGGAACAAAGCAGCAAGACGAATCACCAGATCTCGAGGGGCGAAGTCAACGGTCAAAATAGAATGTTCAAACACGTCATAGGCATGATACCCGCCCGGCTGACTCACCCCCACACCTGCGGCTAACTCCGGGAGAATCTTTTCCAGAAGCCCCACCTTCTGCATCAGCCTGAAGCCAGCACTGGGGTATTTAGCCTTAAGCAATAGTTTGTTTAATTCCTCCTGAATCCTTTCTGGAGAAACGGTGGTGATCAAATCTACATTTTCCTGCAGGCTTTTTTCCGTTTCCTTTTCCAGCTCAAACTCAAACCGGGCGGCAAACTGGATTCCCCTAAGCATTCGCAAAGGATCATCCTGAAAAGAGTGAGGATGAGTTATGCGTATCAATCTTTTTTTTATGTCCTTTCTTCCATTTAAGGGATCCACCAGTGCTCCGGTGGCAAGGTCTTCAGCCATAGCGTTGATGGTGAAATCTCTCCGCAACAGATCGTCCTCCACCTTCAGGTTATGATCATATTCCACTTTGAAATCTTTATGTCCCGGACCGGTGCTGTATTCCTTCCGGGGCAGGGTAATGTCAAACACATGTTCACCGTCAAATCTATCGAATGGAAGAAATTTTATCACCCCGAAGGATTTCCCCACCAGATCCACCTTCCCAAATCGGCTCAACAAAAGACAAAGCTCATCTAAGGGAATTCCGGTGACCAGGTAGTCCTTATCCTTATCCGGCAGGATGGGAGAGATATATTTGTCCCGAACTGCCCCGCCCACCTCGTAAACCTTGCCTTTCTCCAGAATCGCTTTTATGATCTTTTGACTTAATCCAGCTATCTTTTCCATAACCAAATTTGGATACCTCACCCTCTGTTTCCCCCTCACCTTTTCACGGAGAGGGGAACCAGGGGGGGAGGGGTTATTTAAGAAGTATCCGTGTTCCCGCGGTTCTTTTCTTCACCGCCTCAAACGCCTTCGGTATGGAGGTGATGATCACCTCTTTTCCTCCCGACTCCAAAAACTGGATGGCGGCTTCGATCTTTGGACCCATGCTTCCTGGAGGAAAATGACCCTCAGCCAGGTATTTTTTTGCCTGCTCCACGGTCAGTTTATCCAGATCCTTTTGAAAAACGGTTCCGAAATCTAAAGCCACCTTTTCCACTTCGGTGAGGATCAGAAGCAACTCTGCTCCTATATCGCGCGCCAAGATGGCGGAGGCTCTATCTTTATCAATGACCGCATCCACCCCCTCCAGGGCTCCGTCCCTCTCTATGTAAACCGGAATTCCCCCACCGCCGGCGGCGATGACGATCACGCCGTTTCTCACCAAATTCTTTATCGTTTTTTTTTCCACGATCTCTCTGGGGATGGGGGAGGGAACCACCCTTCTCCACATCTTGGCTCGATCCTCCTTCATCACCCATCCTCTTTCCTTGGCAAGCTTTCTTGCCTCCCCTCTGGTGTAAAATTGCCCGATAAATTTGGTCGGTTCCTTTATGGAAGGGTCGTCCTTATCCACTATCACCTGGGTGACGATGGTAACCACGTCCCGTTTTATCCTTTCTTTCTTTAATCGATTTTGCAGAGATTGTTCTATCATATATCCCATTCCCCCTTCAGTATCTGCCACACAGATGCCCAAAGGAAGCACAGGAGCCTTTCCTCGGGCCAGCTCTACCCTCAGGATGGCGTTTCCCACCTGAGGCCCATTGCCATGGGTAATGGCTAAATTGTATCCATCCCGAATCAGCTCCACCACCCCTCGCAGACTCTCCCGGGTATTGGCAAACTGTCGGGCGATGGTGTCCTCTTCCCCTTTTTTGGTGATGGCATTTCCCCCCAGAGCCACCACCGCAGTTTTCTTCCTTCTCATCAGACTTTAATAAACGTAAGGAAAACCTTATCACCCTCTCTTTTACAATAGCTCGGTAAAAAATGATGAGGGATTTTTCTATTTTTTGATTTTCATTTTGCAGGCAGAAGCTTATTTGAATTATCCTATGTAAAGTAAACTCATCTTTTTTTCAGGAACCTGTTTATCACCTCTTCCAAATCCGGCTTTCCGATCTCCTCCAGCTCATATCGCACCCGGACCGAGGGTTTGTTGATCTTGAGCAGTCGGGTCAGATCGATGGGAGTAGCTATGATCACCGAGTCGCAGGGAATGGCATTGATGGTCTTCTGCAGATCCTTTATCTGTTTGTTGTCATAGCCCATAGCCGGCAGAAGGGCTCCGATCTCAGGATATTCTTCGAAAGCCTTTCTTATCTGTCCCTTCACCCAGGGGCGAGGCTCTACGATTTCTTTTGCCCCAAACTTCTCAGCGGCTATCACTCCAGCACCATAGGTCATTCCCCCATGAGTCAAGGTGGGACCATCCTCCACCACCAACACCTTTTTCCCTCGAATCCTTTCCGGATGATCCACAAAAATGGGGGAGGCGGCCTCGATCAATATCGCCTTTGGGTTAGTTCCTCTAACGTTGAACCGAACCTGCTCTATATCCTGATAGTCTGCCGAATCGACCTTGTTTATTAATACCACATCTGCCAGAAGCAAATTGGTCTCCCCTGGGAAATAGCAGAGCTCATTGCCGGGACGGTGAGGGTCCGCCACCGTGATTTGAAGATCCGGTTGGTAAAACGAAAGGTCGTTGTTTCCACCATCCCAAACGATAACATCCGCCTCCTTTTCTGCTTCCTTCAAGATGATCTCGTAGTCCACTCCAGCATAAACCACAGTTTTCTGTCTGATATGAGGCTCGTATTCCTCCCTTTCCTCAATGGTGCAGTGGTGTTTATCCATATCGGCAAAGGTGGCAAATCGTTGAGATATCTGCTTGGTGAGGTCTCCATAGGGCATGGGGTGCCTGATCACTACTGGATTTACTCCTCTCTCCTTCAAAAGCCGACATACCTTTCTGGTGGTCTGGCTTTTTCCACTACCCGTTCGGACTGCACATATAGCGATGACCGGAAGTTTGGACTTGAGGGTTGTATGTTCCCGGCCCAAAAGTTTAAAATCTGCACCGGATGCCATCACCAGGGCACCTCTTTGCATCACATATTGATAGGAAACATCACTGTATGAGAAGACCACCTCATCGATTTTGAACTTTTTGATCAGCCTGACTAAATCTGCCTCTGAAAGGATAGGAATCCCTCGGGGATACAGCTTGCCTGCCAGCTTGGCAGGATATTTGCGATCATCGATGTTAGGTATCTGAGTGGCGGTAAAGGCGATCACCTCGTATTCACGGTTGTCCCTGAATACCATATTAAAGTTGTGAAAATCCCTGCCAGCGGCTCCCATTATTAAAACTCTTTTTCTTTGCATAAACCTTCCTTATTCTCTTTAAAATGAAAGTTTTTTAACTTAACGTGTTCTGTAATCTGCGATTTTTGCCTCACCTATCACAGATTAAGATGAAAGTAAGTGTTTACTAAGTTTCAACAAAGGTAATCAAATTCCACACTTACCCAAAAAGATGGATTGAAGATATCTACCAACTGTGGTTAAATTGCATTAAATTTGACCTTTCTCTCTTCCTGATGGTCAACTTATTTGCTACGAGGTTCAAGGGTGAATTTTGGCGTTTGAACTAAGAGTTTGGACTTTGGTTTCTGCTGTGAAATCTTTTACTGCCTCTTAAGGTTTTTGAGATACCATCTTTTGGAATCTCGGACTTCTTTCAAGGTATCTTTCTTCTCCTTTGTCCCATCCCTTTGTTTATTTCCGATTGAATCTAAAAGCTGGCGGGCGTCCCAAAGGACGCCCACCATTTTCCCATAACACCACATCAGACAAAAGTTACGGCCTTATGTCATCGATCTGAGCCTTCTGCAATTTTCCGCTGAAATCTACATAGATGGATTTCCATTCAGAGAAAACATCCAGCGCAGCAGTCCCTGCCTCCCGATGTCCATTTCCGGTCTGGTTGGTGCCACCAAAGGGAAGATGAACCTCTGCGCCGATGGTTGAAGCATTTACGTAGAAGATCCCGGTATAGGCATCTCTCATAGCGACAAAAGCTTTGTTTACGTCCTGAGTGTAGATCGAGGCAGAAAGTCCATAGATGGTGCCATTGTTTATCTCGATGGCATGCTCCAGACTATCACAGGGGATGATGGCGACCACCGGACCGAATATCTCTTCCTGAGCGATCCTCATTTCTGGATCAACATCTCCGAAGATGGTCGGCTCGTGGAAGTATCCGAACGCATAATCGCCAGAAGTGAGGCGGTTGCCGCCGCATAGAAGCTTTGCCTCCTTTTTGCCGATCTCCACATATTCCATCACCGTTTTGAGCTGATCCTCAGAGATAGATGGACCCATCTCCACGCTTGGATCCAAGCCATTTCCCACCTTCAGAGCCTTAGCACGGGCGACGAATCTTTCGGTGAACTCCTTTATCACTTTTTTGTGCACTATAACTCTTGAGGCCGCTGTGCATCTCTGACCGGTGGTGCCAAATCCTCCCCAGATGGCGCCCTCCACCGCCAAATCAATTCTGGCATCGTCCATCACCATGATGGCGTTCTTTCCCCCCATCTCTAAGTTAGTATGTTTGAAGCTGGGAGCGCAAGCCTCAGAGACCAGCTTTCCCACCGCGGTGGATCCGGTGAAGGAAACCAGCTTCACATCATCGGACTTCATCAAGGGCGTGCCCACGGCACCTCCCGATCCGGTAACCAGGTTAACCACTCCCTTGGGAATTCCCGCCTCCTCGCAAGCCTTCACCAGATTATAGGCTGAAAGTGGGGTATAGGAGGCGGGCTTGAACACCACGGTATTTCCGCATACCAAAGCTGGCATCAGCTTCCATGAGGGGATAGCCATGGGAAAGTTCCAAGGGGTGATAAGAGCACAAACTCCCATGGGCATTCGCACCGACATCATAAACTTGTTAGGTAACTCTGAGGGGGTGGTCTGTCCGAACTGCCTACGTCCCTCCCCTGCCATATAATAGCTCATGTCGATGGCTTCTTGAACATCTCCCCGGGTCTCCTTTAAGATCTTGCCCATCTCCTGGGTCATCTGACGAGCCCAGTCCTCTTTTCTCTTTACCAGAATTTCAGCAACCCGGAAAAGAATCTCTCCTCTTTTCGGGGCGGGAACCAATCTCCACTTTTTGTAAGCCTCCTTGGCAGAATCGATGGCTCTTTTCACATCCTCCTGATTGGAGGCTTGAAAAACTCCTAAAACCTGGCGGGTGTCGGCGGGATTTCGATTCTCAAAGGTTTTTCCACTGACCGAATCCACCCATTCGCCATTTATGAAATTTTTATATACCTTTACCTCTGCCATAAAACCTCCTAAGATAAAGTGTGACTTTAAGTTTTGTTCCGCTTTCCTCCGTTGATAGTGACCCGATCAGGTCTTGTTGTTTTTATATGTTCTTAAATCCAAACTGCACCTTGCGAAAGCCTCAATATATATTCCGTTGCCCAGATTGTCAACCCCTTTGGGCGATATTTGTCAACGCAGGTGAGGTAAATTCTGGAGCTGTTGTCGAACTCTTTAAACCAAAAGAGGGGAGGGGGGGCTATGAACTGCTTAAGAAGTGGAAAAGATCTCATATAAATAACCCATCAAAGATTAACTTTATTTGGAAGAGAGGAAACTCGATGATGGCGCTCGGCCATAGGGTGTGATCGACAGGATGCTTTAGCCCATCTCAGAACAGAAAAAGCTAAGATGAGTATCAAAGGACAGAAGAGTTATACAGAAACCTTATTCGGCGAAGCTAAAAACTATCATGGGTTAAGATGAGCTATCTGGAGAGTCCTGGATAAGGCAACTCTTCAGCCTCTCTTGACCTCCCCTGGTTAAAACATCAAGAGACAAGATAGCTGAGAAAGGGTTGCTTTCTTTAAAGCAACTTTACCATTACATGTCCTATGGATCCTGTGGAAAGATCCAGCCCGCTGGAATTTAATGATTCAAAAATTCTGTGGGGTGAGCAACAGCCCCAATATTTACATCACCTCACACCTTTTCCGGGTGCGTTTCTTGTTGACTTGAAGGAAAATCTAGGTTATATTCTTTTGCGAAAAGGATATTTGCGCCTATAGCTCAATTGGATAGAGCATCTGACTTCGGATCAGAGGGTTGGGGGTTCGAGTCCCTCTAGGCGCGA